>NZ_JBXAXV010000003.1:0-296806 GCF_056781955.1 Dellaglioa sp. CoH-57-MRSF-20 | reverse complement strand
TAAGCTTCTTAGCGCCAAGAGTAGTTGGGGGTCGCCCCCTGCGAGGGTAGGACGTTGCCATGCTTTTTTTATTATTTGGAGGTTTAGCTCAGTTGGGAGAGCGTCTGCCTTACAAGCAGAGGGTCACAGGTTCAAGCCCTGTAACCTCCATTTGAGCCGTTAGCTCAGTTGGTAGAGCATCTGACTTTTAATCAGAGGGTCGACAGTTCGAGCCTGTCACGGCTCATTTTCAATTCCACATTCTGCGGGTGTGGCGGAATTGGCAGACGCACTAGATTTAGGATCTAGCGTCGTAAGACGTGGGGGTTCAAGTCCCTTCACCCGCATCATTTTCAGTTATGCCGACTTAGCTCAGTTGGTAGAGCACCTGATTTGTAATCAGGGGGTCGGGCGTTCGAATCGTCTAGTCGGCACCATTTTTTAATTTTTTTGCGGAAGTAGCTCAGTGGTAGAGCATCACCTTGCCAAGGTGGGGGTCGCGGGTTCGAATCCCGTCTTCCGCTTTTCAATAAATGCCGGGGTGGCGGAACTGGCAGACGCACAGGACTTAAAATCCTGCGGTGAGTGATCACCGTACCGGTTCGATTCCGGTCCTCGGCACCATTTATTGTTTTAATTTTATATTTTTAATGCACCCATAGCGCAACTGGATAGAGTGTCTGACTACGAATCAGAAGGTTGTAGGTTCGACTCCTACTGGGTGCATTTTTTTGTGTTCGGGAAATAGCTCAGCTTGGTAGAGCACCTGGTTTGGGACCAGGGGGTCGCAGGTTCGAATCCTGTTTTCCCGATTAATTGAAAAAGGAATTTAAACTTTATGTTTAAATTCCTTTTTTTGTTTAGGACAAATAACTTTCAATTTTAATTTATATTTCGTATAATGAAAGTCAACATTAGTCAAACTATTTGAGGTGATGAATATGCAGGGTCAGAATATTTCTGATGTGATTGAGAAGTATTTTAAGAAAATTCTTTTAGACGAAAAAGAAATAGTCATTAAACGTTCTGAAGTTGCTGAATTATTTAATTGTGTACCATCGCAAATAAATTATGTTATTAACACGCGATTTACTATTCAAAATGGATATGTAGTAGAGAGTAAACGTGGTGGCGGTGGATATATTAGGATAGAAAAGGTAAATCTTTTTGTAGATCAAGAATTTATTCAAACAATAGAAAATTTAATTGGTACAAACGTATCCCAACAAGAAGGTTACGATATTATTCAAAGTTTATATGATGAGAAGACATTGACAAAAAAAGAATCAAATTTAGTTTTAGCTATAATAAAGAAAGATGTTTTTCTTGGTATGGATACAGAATCAGAAAATATGATACGCGCTAAAATGTTGATTAATTTAATTAATCGCTTACGATATGAAGAGTAGAAAGAGGTAATAATATGGATAATTTATTTACGCCGAGTGCAAAAGAAGTTCTTATTCGAGCACAGGAAGCTGCTAAACACTATCGTCAACAAGCCGTTGGTACTGAACATTTACTTTTGGCTTTGTCTGAAGTACAAAATGGTATTGCAGATAAAGTATTGAAACAATTTAATGTTGATCCAGAAGATATAATGGAAGAAATCGAAAGATTCACTGGTTATGGATCATTGAGATTAAATAAAAATGATAATTATTTACCTTACTCACCAAAAGCAAAAATGATTTTATCAATTGCTAACGATGAAGCTAAAAATTTAAATGCAAGTAAGGTGGGTACAGAGCATCTTTTACTAGCGCTAACAAGTAATAATGAAATATTATCATCAAGAATTATGGGCGGATTAAGTGCTGATGTTAAGCAGGTACGTAAAATGATTTTCCGTCAACTTGGTGTCAGTGAAGTTCAGATGAGACAAAAGAATCGTGGTAAACAAACTCCAGAAGAGGGAACACCTACATTAGATGAATTAGCACGTGATTTGACTAAAATGGCTCGTGATAAGCAGATTGACCCTGTAATTGGTCGAGATTCTGAAGTGAAAAGATTAACTCAAGTATTGAGTCGTCGAACTAAGAATAATCCAGTGTTAATTGGTGAACCTGGTGTTGGTAAGACTGCAATCGCTGAGGGGTTTGCTCAACGATTAGTTGACGGAAACGTTCCTGAAGACATGATTGGAAAACGATTAATGATGCTTGATATGGGATCATTAGTTGCGGGAACAAAATATCGTGGTGAATTTGAAGATCGGTTAAAGAAAATATTGAAAGAAGTATACACGACTAAAGATGTTATTTTATTTATTGATGAATTACACACGTTAATTGGTGCAGGGGGTGCAGAAGGTGCAATAGATGCATCTAATATATTAAAACCTGCATTGGCTCGTGGTGAAGTTCAAGTTATTGGTGCAACGACATTAGATGAGTATCAAAAATACATTGAATCTGATGCTGCTTTGGAACGACGTTTTGCGACAATCACAATCAAAGAACCAACAGAAGCACAGACTGTTGATATTTTAAAGGGACTCCGACCTAAATATGAGGCACATCATCGCGTGCAAATTACCGATGATGCAATTGAAGCAGCAGTAGAAATGGGTAATCGATATATTACTGATCGATTCCTACCTGATAAGGCGATTGATTTAATGGATGAAGCCGCTGCTCAGGTTCGTATTGAGCGCCCAAGGACTAAATCAAAATTAAGTAAAAAACAAGATCAACTTGACGAATTGCGTCAACAAAAAGATGATGCAGTTAGTCAGCAAGATTTTGAATTAGCTGCGGGTATTCGTACAAAAGAAATGCGTGTTAAAAAGCAGGTTGAAGATTTAGAAGCCGAAAAAAATGCTGCCGTTAAGTCTAGTGCAGAACATTATGATATAAAGGTAACTAGCGAAGAAATTGCAGGAATTGTTTCTGATTGGACAGGTGTTCCAGTACAACAATTGAATAAAAGTGAAAGTGATCGCTTAATTCATCTTGAAGACATTTTGCATAAACGTGTTATTGGTCAAAATGAGGCAGTTAGCTCAATTGCAAAGGCTATTCGACGTGCTAGAAGCGGATTGAAAAATCCAGCAAGACCAATTGGTTCATTCATGTTCCTTGGGCCAACGGGTGTTGGTAAAACTGAATTAGCTAAGGCACTTGCTGAAGCTATGTTTGGCTCTGAAGAAGCAATGATTCGAGTGGATATGTCGGAATATATGGAAAAATATAGTACAAGTCGCTTGATTGGATCGCCACCAGGTTACGTTGGATATGATGAAGGTGGACAATTGACTGAAAAAGTTCGTCAGACACCATATTCTGTTGTTCTCTTGGATGAAGTTGAAAAAGCGCATCCTGATGTTTTTAATATTTTACTTCAAGTGTTAGATGATGGATACTTAACAGATTCTAAAGGACGTCGTATTGATTTTAGAAATACAATTATCATTATGACATCTAACTTAGGTGCAACTGCCGTTCGTGATGAGAAGTTTGTTGGATTTGGTGTAGAATCTGAAAAAGATGAATATAAGGCAATGTCTGGAAAAATTCGCGCGGCTCTTAAAAAAGCCTTTCGTCCAGAATTTTTAAACCGAATTGATGAATCAATTATATTCCATTCATTAACTAAAGTTGAATTACATGAGATTGTGAAATTGATGACTAAAGAAGTTATTGATAGGTTGAAGGAACAAGATATTAAGGTTAAAATATCACCTGCAGCAATTGATGTGATTGCTAAGGCAGGGTTTGATCCAGAATATGGTGCTAGACCCATTCGTCGTGCATTACAAACAGAAGTTGAGGACCGTCTAAGTGATATTCTTCTTTCTGGTCAAATAAAAGATAATGATAATATTACAATTGGTGCTGTAAAAGGTGTTATCAAAGTAACGATTAAAGAATCAAAAACTAAAGTAGCAGTGAAGTAAACTTAAAAAGGTGTAACTATTCATGTAGTTGCACCTTTTTTATCACTAGAAAAGGAGTGTTATCTATGGAAAAAATAGATCTTATTGTAATTGGTGGAGGCTCTGCTGGAATTGCAGCAGCAAATCGAGCTGGTTCTTTTGGAAAAAAAGTAATTTTAATAGAAGGAAATGAAATTGGTGGAACTTGTGTCAACGTTGGATGTGTACCTAAAAAGATTATGTGGTCTGCAGCAGCGTTAGCACAAGATTTTGATTTAGCTACTGATTATGGGTTTACTAAACAACAGCCGCAACTTGATTTTGAAAAATTAGTTGCTAACCGTTCTGCATATATTGAACGATTACATGGCGCATATTTCAGAAATTTAGATAAAAATCAGGTACAAGTCATTAAAGGCTATGCAAAATTTATTGATAATCAAACAGTTGAAGTTAATGGCTCAAAATATGTCTCAGAGCACATACTAATTGCAACTGGTGGAACACCCAATATACCCGACATTCCTGGCGCAACGTATGGGATTGAATCTAATCAATTCTTTGATGATTTGAAAGAATTACCTGCTAAAGTTGCGGTTATCGGAAACGGTTATATTGGTACTGAACTTGCTGGAACGTTGAATGCACTAGGGTCAAAAGTTCACATGTATGCAAAATACGACACGTTGTTACCTAATTTTGATGAATTAATTTCAACAAATGTAACAGAAACGTATATAGAAAATGGAATTGATATTAGTTTTAACTCAAAGGTGACAGAGTTGAAACGGCGAAGTGATGGTAAATATGAAGTTATTACCAATGATGACTCATTGGTCGTAGATTGTGTTATTTGGGCGGTTGGCCGCCGACCAGTTACCGATAAAATGAATATTTCTGCCACAAATATTAAATTAAATGATAATGGTACTATTGTGGTCGACGAGTATCAAAATACATCAGTTGCTGGTATTTATGCGACTGGGGATGTTATTGGTAAACTTGACTTAACACCTGTTGCAATTGCAGCTAGCCGAAGATTAATGGAGCGTGTGTTTAATAATAAACCTACGGAACATTTAGATTATAAATTGGTACCCACAGTGGTATTCTCACATCCAGTTGCTGGAACGATTGGTTTAACTGAAGCTGAAGCAACTTTAGAATATGGTCAAGAAAATCTAAAAATTTATCGATCATCATTTACACCAATGCGTTATAGTTTAGGTGATAGTAAGGTGAAGGAAAACCTGAAGTTAATTACGGTTGGTAAAGATGAACGAATTGTTGGATTACATGGTGTTGGAGAAGGCATGGACGAAATGCTACAAGGATTTGCAGTAGCAATTAAAATGGGCGCAACTAAAAAAGATTTCGATGATACAGTTGCTATTCACCCAACGAGTGCTGAAGAATTTGTGACGATGACTTAATGAGCACGAACTGTTGACATCCGATTCAATAGCGTATATGATAATTAAATGTATAATACTGTGAATTTTTATAGCTGATTACGATCTATTGTCCGTAAGAAGCCTTATAGAGAGACAAAAATGGTGATTATTTAAAAATAAATAAACTGTTTTTGTTTTTTCTTTTGCCAAAAAAACCGATTTTTTCGTCTAGTATGCAATTTGTAATCAAACTGTAATATAAAATCATCGGACTTTGGCAGGTTTACAGAATAAATTTGAGAGGTGACTAATTTGGCTGGACATTTAGTAAACTACGGTAAACACAGTACACGTAGAAGTTACGCACGTATCAAAGAAGTTTTAGATTTACCTAATTTAATCGAAATTCAAAGTGACTCTTACCAATGGTTCTTGGATGAAGGTCTTCGTGAAATGTTTGAAGACATCATGCCAATTGACGATTTTGCTGGTAACTTATCATTAGAATTTGTTGATTACCAATTATTAGAACCTAAATACACTGTAGATGAAGCACGCGCACATGATGCGAACTATTCGGCTCCATTACATGTTACATTACGTTTAACTAACCATGAAACTGGCGAAATTAAATCTCAAGATGTTTTCTTTGGTGATTTCCCATTAATGACAGAACAAGGAACATTTATCATTAATGGTGCTGAACGAGTTATTGTTTCTCAATTAGTTCGTTCACCAGGGGTTTACTACAATGGTTCATTAGATAAAAATGGCCGTGAAACATATGGCACAACTGTTATTCCTAACCGTGGTGCATGGTTAGAATATGAATCAGATGCTAAAAATATTTCATATGTACGTATTGATCGTACACGTAAAATTCCATTAACTGAATTGGTCCGCGCTTTAGGATTTGGTTCTGATGATGAAATTATTGAAATGTTGGGTAACAATGATAGCTTAATGCTAACACTTGAAAAAGATGTTCATAAAAATACGGATGATTCACGTGTTGAAGAATCTTTAAAAGATGTTTATGAACGTCTACGTCCCGGCGAACCTAAAACAGCTGATAGCTCACGTAGTTTATTGACAGCTCGTTTCTTTGATCCAAAACGTTACGACTTAGCTCCAGTTGGTCGTTACAAAATTAATAAAAAATTAAGCTTGAAAACACGTTTATTGAACCAAACATTAGCTGAAACATTGGCTGATCCAGATACTGGTGAAGTACTTGCACAAAAAGATACCGTAATTGATAAACAAGTTATGGAAACTTTAGCACCATATCTTGATCGTCAAGATTTCAAGACGGTCACATACCACCCATCAGAAGATGGTGTTGTTACTGAACCTATGGTACTTCAAATCGTTAAGGTTTATTCTCAAGTAGACCCAGAACGTGAGATGCCAATGATTGGTAATGGCAATATTGACTTACAATACAAACATATTGTACCTGCTGATATTATTGCTTCAATGAACTATTTCTTTAATTTAAAAGAAAATATTGGTTCTGTGGATGATATTGATCATTTAGGTAACCGTCGTATTCGTTCAGTTGGTGAATTACTACAAAATCAATTTAGAATTGGTTTATCACGTATGGAACGTGTTGTACGTGAACGTATGTCAATTCAAGATACAACAACTGTTACACCACAACAATTGATTAACATTCGTCCTGTTGTGGCTTCTATTAAAGAATTCTTTGGTTCATCTCAATTATCACAATTCATGGATCAAACTAATCCACTTGGTGAATTGACACATAAACGTCGTCTTTCTGCCTTAGGACCTGGTGGTTTGACTCGTGATCGTGCTGGATATGAAGTTCGTGATGTTCATTACACGCATTACGGTCGTATGTGTCCAATTGAAACGCCTGAAGGACCTAACATTGGTTTGATTAATAGTTTATCAAGTTATGCACGTGTTAACCGATATGGTTTTATTGAAACACCTTATCGTCGTGTGAGCTGGGAATCACATCAAGTAACTGATAAAATCGATTACTTGACTGCTGATGAAGAAGATAACTATGTTATTGCACAGGCTAACTCACCATTAAATGAAGATGATTCATTTGTAAATGAACTCGTTATGGCTCGTAATCGTTCAGAAAATATCGAAATCGGTATTGATAAAGTCGATTACATGGATGTTTCACCTAAACAAGTTGTGGCTGTTGCTACAGCATGTATTCCTTTCTTGGAAAATGATGATTCTAACCGTGCCTTGATGGGTGCCAATATGCAACGTCAAGCTGTTCCTTTAATCAATCCTCATTCACCACTTGTTGGTACAGGTATTGAATATAAGGCAGCTCATGATTCTGGTGTCGCTTTAATTAACAAAAACGAAGGTACTGTTGAATACGTTGATGCACGTGAAATTCGTGTTCGTCGTGAAGATGGCGCTTTAGATAAATACAAATTAATGAAATTCCATCGTTCAAATGGTGGTAAAAACTACAATCAACGTCCAATTGTTCGTGTAAACGATCATGTTGATGCTGATGAAATTTTAGCTGATGGTCCTTCAATGGAAAATGGGGAATTAGCTTTAGGCCAAAACCCATTAGTTGCCTTTATGACTTGGAATGGTTATAACTTTGAAGATGCTGTTATCATTAACGAACGTCTTGTTCGTGATGATGTCTACACATCAATTCATATTGAAGAATTTGAATCAGAAGCACGTGATACAAAATTAGGACCTGAAGAAATTACTCGTGAAATTCCTAATGTTGGTGAAGATTCATTAAAAGATCTTGATGAATTTGGTATCGTCCGTATTGGTGCTGAAGTTAATGATGGTGATATCTTAGTTGGTAAAGTAACACCTAAAGGGGTTACTGAATTATCTGCTGAAGAACGTTTATTACATGCTATCTTTGGAGAAAAGGCTCGTGAAGTACGCGATACTTCATTGAAAGTTCCTCATGGTGGTGGCGGTATTGTTCAAGATGTTAAAATCTTTACTCGTGAAGCAGGGGATGAATTAAGTCCTGGTGTTAATATGATGGTTCGTATCTACATTGCACAAAAACGTAAGTTACGTGTGGGTGATAAGATGGCTGGACGTCATGGTAACAAAGGGGTTGTTTCAATCGTTGTCCCTTCTGAAGATATGCCTTACATGCCAGATGGTACACCAGTTGATATTCTTTTGAATCCCATGGGTGTTCCTTCTCGTATGAATATTGGACAAGTTTTAGATCTTCATTTAGGTATGGCTGCTCGTAAATTAGGTATCCATGTTGCAACACCAGTTTTTGATGGTGCTCGCGATTCAGATATCTGGAATGTCTTTAAAGAAGCTGGAATTTCAGATGATGGTAAGACAATCTTATATGATGGACGTACAGGTGATGCATTTGATAACCGTGTTTCTGTAGGTGTTATGTACTATATGAAACTTGCTCACATGGTTGATGATAAAATCCATGCTCGTTCAATAGGACCATACTCATTAGTAACGCAACAACCATTAGGTGGTAAAGCACAATTTGGTGGACAACGTTTTGGTGAAATGGAAGTTTGGGCACTTGAGGCTTATGGTGCTGCTTACACGTTACAAGAAATTTTAACGTATAAATCTGATGATGTTGTGGGTCGTGTGAAAACATACGAAGCAATTGTCAAAGGCGAACCAATTCCTAAACCAGGTGTTCCTGAATCATTCCGTGTTCTTGTTAAAGAATTACAGTCATTAGGATTAGATATGAAAGTACTTGATGCTAAAAAGACTGAAATTGAATTACGTGACATGGATGATGACGATGATGATATCGTTAATGTGGATGCGTTAAGCAAATTAGCTAATGAACAAAAAGAGAAAAAAGCTAAAGAAGAAGCCGAAAAAATGGCTGCTGAAATGAACAAAGAATAATTTTGGCTTAGTTACTGAACTCAAATTTGTGTGGATGAAGCTAATGCTTAGTTTGAGAAATCCAACACACTATAAAACTAAAGGGAGGTCGGTCCTTTGATCGATGTCAATAAATTTGATAGCATGCAAATTGGCTTAGCATCTTCTGATAAGATTAGAAGCTGGTCATATGGTGAAGTTAAAAAGCCCGAAACAATCAATTATCGTACATTAAAACCTGAAAAAGACGGACTATTCGATGAACGTATTTTTGGACCAACAAAAGATTGGGAATGTGCCTGTGGTAAATACAAACGTATTCGCTATAAAGGTATCGTCTGTGATCGTTGTGGTGTTGAAGTTACTCGTTCTAAAGTACGTCGCGAACGTATGGGTCATATTGAATTAGCTGCACCAGTTACACATATCTGGTACTTTAAAGGAATTCCAAGTCGTATGGGTCTTGTCTTAGACATGAGTCCTCGTGCTTTGGAAGAAGTTATCTACTTTGCTTCTTACGTTGTTACTGAACCTGGTAACACACCTCTTGAAAAGAAACAGTTATTAACAGAACGTGAATATCGTGAAAAACGTGAAGAATACGGGACTGAATTCGAAGCTGGAATGGGTGCTGACGCTATTCGTCATTTATTACGTGATGTTAATCTTGCTGGTGAATCTGAAGAATTAAAAGAAGAATTGAAAGATGCTACTGGCCAAAAGAGAACACGTGCTGTTCGTCGTTTGGACATTTTAGAAGCATTCTTACTTTCTGAAAATGAACCTGCATGGATGGTTATGGATGCTGTTCCTATTATTCCACCTGACTTACGTCCAATGGTTCAATTAGAAGGTGGCCGTTTTGCCACTTCTGATTTGAATGATTTATACAGACGGGTTATTAACCGAAATAACCGACTAAAACGTTTATTAGATTTGAACGCTCCTGGTATTATTGTTCAAAATGAAAAACGTATGTTACAAGAAGCTGTTGATGCATTGATTGATAATGGTCGTCGTGGCCGTCCAGTTACTGGACCTGGTAACCGACCATTGAAATCTCTTTCACATATGTTGAAAGGTAAACAAGGACGTTTCCGTCAAAATTTACTTGGAAAACGTGTTGATTATTCAGGCCGTTCAGTTATTGCTGTTGGACCAACGTTACAAATGAATCAATGTGGTATTCCTCGTGAAATGGCTTTGGAATTATTCAAACCATTTATGATGAAAGAACTTGTTAAACGTGAAATGGCTTCAAATATTAAAAATGCTAAACGTAAACTTGATCGTCGCGATGAAGATATCTGGGATGTTTTAGAAGAAGTTATTGTTGAACATCCAGTTCTCCTTAACCGCGCACCAACACTTCATCGTCTTGGTATTCAAGCTTTCGAACCAATTTTAGTTGATGGTAAAGCAATTCGTCTTCATCCCTTAGCTTGTGAAGCTTACAATGCTGATTTTGATGGAGATCAAATGGCTATCCATGTACCTTTATCTGATGAAGCACAAGCAGAAGCTCGTTTGCTTATGTTAGCTGCTCATCATATCTTGGCACCTAAAGATGGTAAACCAGTTGTAACACCTTCTCAAGATATGGTTTTAGGTAACTACTACCTTACAATGGAAGAAGCTGGCCGCGAAGGCGAAGGTATGATCTTTAAAGATGCTAACGAAGCTGTAATGGCTTACCGTAATGGTTACGTTCATTTGCACACTCGTATTGGATTACAAACAGCAACATTAGCTGCTGAAGGTAAACCATTTACAGATTGGCAAAAAGAACGCATTATGATAACAACTGTTGGTAAAGCAATCTTTAATGAAATTTTACCTAATGAATTTGCCTACATTAATGAACCTAAGAATGATAACTTAATTAATAAAACAGCCGACAAATATTTTGTTGAACCTGGTCAAAATATTGGTGATGTTATTAAAGCACAAGAAATTATTTTACCTTTCAAAAAAGGATTCTTGAGTGATATCATTTCTGAAGTTTATAAACGATTTAAAGTAACTGAAACGTCTAAGATGTTAGATCGTCTTAAAAACTTAGGTTATGATCAATCAACACATGCTGGTATTACAGTTGGTATTTCTGATGTAACTGACTTAAAGGAAAAACCTGCAATTATTGAAGAAGCTCATAAACAAGTTGCTTTAGTTGCAAAACAATTCCGTCGAGGTTTGATTACAGAAGATGAACGTTATGAACGTGTTATTGCTATCTGGACACAAGCAAAAGATGATATTCAACAAAAACTAATGGAAGCATTGGGCACACAAAATCCTATTCAAATGATGAGTGATTCTGGAGCCCGTGGTAATATTTCTAACTTTACTCAATTAGCTGGTATGCGTGGTTTGATGGCAGCTCCTAATGGTAAAACAATGGAATTACCTATTATTTCTAACTTCCGTGAAGGTTTGTCAGTGTTGGAAATGTTTATTTCAACTCATGGGGCTCGTAAAGGTATGACTGATACGGCCTTGAAGACTGCCGATTCTGGATACTTGACTCGTCGACTTGTTGATGTTGCTCAAGATGTTATTATTCGTGAGAAAGATTGTTTCACTGATCGTGGCTTAGATGTATCAGCTATTAAAGAAGGAAATGAAATGATCGAACCATTGTATGACCGTATCTTAGGTCGTTATGCAATGAAGACCGTTAAAAATCCTGAAACTGGTGAAGTTATTGTCGCTTCAAACGAAATGATCGAAGAAAGCAAAGCGCAAGCAATTATCGCTGCTGGAATCGAACAAGTAACTATCCGCTCAGCATTTACATGTAACACTAAGCATGGGGTTTGTGAACATTGTTATGGTCGTAATATGGCTACTGGTGATCAGGTTGAAGTTGGTGAAGCAGTTGGTACTGTTGCTGCTCAATCAATCGGTGAACCCGGAACTCAATTAACAATGCGTACTTTCCATACTGGTGGGGTTGCTGGAGATGATATTACACAAGGGTTACCTCGTGTTCAAGAAATCTTCGAAGCACGTAATCCTAAAGGTCGTGCTGAAATTACAGAAGTAACAGGTATGATTGAAGCAATTGAAGAAAATCCTGCTGAACGTACTAAAGAAGTAACAGTTAAAGGTGAAACTGATACACGAACATATAGTTTACCTTATACTGCTGTTCTTAAAGTTGCCGAAGGTGATAAAATTCATCGTGGTGAAGCACTAACAGTTGGTTCAATTGATCCTAAACAATTAATTCAAGTTCGTGATGTTCTTTCTACGGAGAATTATATTCTTCGTGAAGTTCAAAAAGTATATCGTATGCAAGGGGTAGAAATCTCTGATAAGCATGTGGAGGTTATGTCTCGTCAAATGTTACGTAAGGTTCGCGTTATGGATCCCGGTGACACAAATGTATTACCAGGTACTTTAATGGATATCATGGATCTTAAAGAAGATAACTATAAGACATTGATCAAAGGTGGCATTCCAGCTACTTCACGTCCTGTCTTACTTGGTATCACTAAAGCATCTCTAGAAACAAACAGTTTCTTATCAGCTGCATCATTCCAAGAAACAACTCGTGTTCTTACGGATGCTGCTATTCGCGGTAAGAATGATCCATTAATTGGTCTGAAAGAAAATGTTATTATTGGTAAGATTATTCCTGCCGGTACTGGTATGCCAGATTACCGTCAAATTAAACCAAAAGAAACAGGTTCAATTTCAGCTAATGTTTATTCAATCTCAGATATTGAGAAACGAATGAAAGAAGAAGAAGCTAGCGTGAACGATTAACGTCATAGCTAAAAAAGAACAATTCTTATTAATTTAAGAGTTGTTCTTTTTTTTGTGCTTTATTAGCGAACAATTAACGCTTACATTTTAATAACGTCCGCAAACCATTGTATGGGTAAATAGACTGTGTTAATATTGTCATACAATAAAAAATACTGATCACCTATATAATGTCATGATATGGATGCTAGTTTCTACCCGGAGCCGTAAATTCCGGACTATATGTGAGTTAAAGCAAGCATGTATTAGGCATGAAATCCATAGAAAATCCGACTTATTAGTGTGAAAGATAATGTGGAGGATCAAATGAAGAATAGCACGGAATTAGAAAATAGTAGTTTGGATGAATCTAATTTATCAAATTTTAGAGCAGCAATATTAGGATTACAGCATTTATTAGCCATGTATTCAGGCGACATTTTGGTACCATTATTAGTTGGGGCTGCACTTGGGTTTAGTACAAAACAAATTACTTATTTAGTTTCGATGGATATTTTCATGTGTGGGATTGCAACATTATTACAATTGAAACGCACACGTTTTACTGGCATTGGTTTACCTGTAGTACTTGGGTGCGCGATTGAATACGTTGCACCATTGACTGCAGTAGGAAAACATTTTGGATTAGGAACAATGTATGGATCAATTATTGCTGCTGGTATTTTTATATTTCTAATTTCGGGATTCTTTGCAAACATTAGAAAATTCTTCCCACCAGTAGTGACAGGATCATTAATTACGTTAATCGGATTAACGTTAATTCCAGTTGCCTTTACCAACATGGGCGGTGGGGATGTGACAGCCAAATCATTTGGTAGTATCCCTAACTTAATAGTTGCAGGTGTAACCATTGCCGTTATTTTAGGCTTGAACATTTGGGGCCGCGGATTCATTCAACAAGTGGGTATCTTAATTGGTATTTTAGTTGGTGTGGTCGTTGCCTCATTTATGGGAAAAGTAACATTAGACCCAGTTAGCCAAGCTAATTGGTTTCAATTACCCCATGTTTTTATGTTTGCTGCCCCTAAATTTGAATGGTCATCAATTGTGACTATGATATTAGCAGCGTTAACAACTATGATTGAATCAACTGGTGTATTTTTTGCGCTGGGAGATATCGTTGGTCGTCCAATCAGAAAAGATGATTTAAAAAAAGGGTACCGTGCTGAAGGTATCGCAGCTGTTTTAGGTGGTATCTTTAATACGTTCCCATACTCGACATTTTCACAAAATGTTGGAATTGTGCAACTATCAGGAATTAAAACGAAGAAACCTGTTTATTTTTCAGCGTTCTTTTTAATTGCTTTAGGGTTACTTCCTAAAATTGGTGCAGCAGCAACTGTCATTCCAGCAGCCGTTTTAGGTGGTGCTATGTTAGTTATGTTCGGTATGGTTGGTGCACAAGGTATTAAAATGTTGCGCGAAGTTGAAGGTAGTAATAGTAATTTATTAATTATCGGTATTTCGGTCAGCTTAGGACTTGGTGTAACAGTACAACCAGCATTACTCCAAGCATTACCCTTAACAATCCAGACCATTTTTGGTAATGGACTTGTTGTCGGTAGTCTGTCGGCTGTTATCTTAAATATTCTATTCAATTATGGTCATTTGAATGACGCAATCGAAGATTAAAGTAAAAGCTAAGCAAATTTGCTTAGCTTTTTTATTTATATGAAGAAAGATAACGCAATAGTAATATAAACGCCAAACGTTATATGTGGGACAAATGGGAAAAATTGATATCGACTCTGTTTTACAGTAAAAAAGTAGATAAGTGAGCTGATACAAGCAAAAAGAGTGGCAATCAAACAAAAATGAACACCAAATGTTAGTTGAATGATAATCAGTAAAATAAAATCGCCAAGGCCGAGCTTTTGTTGAAAACATAAGACAAATAGAAACAGACTGAATAAGCTAATTGCTATTAGTGAGTCTGGAAACCCAAATAACAGATAATGCCACAGGATGAATAGTATTCCACCACCGATAGTTAAGCGACCAGAAATCAGTCGGTTAGTGAAATCCATAGCTGATAGAAAAGTTAAATAAAATAAGAACGTTATAAGTAATAGAAATTCAAAAAGAGATAGTTGAGTGAAAGATAAGGGCAACATGGCGGCCAAACTACATTCAAAAATAAATGAATAGGCTGGGAATTCTCCCTTGCAGAATCGACAGTGTCCGTGTAATCTAAGATAAGCGTAGATAGGAATTAGATCAAACCAAGGTATTTTTGTACCACAATAGTCGCAGATTGATCTTTTGTTGAATTGATTCTGATTCAATGCACAGCGTGTGGCAATGCAGGTGATGAATGAACCTAGGCAAGCACCTAGTAAAAATAAATAACTAATTAACATAATTTAAATCCTCCTATTAAAAAATACGCTTTTTAGTGTAAATACCATTGACGTATATTAAATACCGTGATATTCTGTGTAAGGTGCTTTTTGTGAACAGTTAATTCATCTACATAGTTGAGATTCTGTATAACAGCAGCGCATTATAAGACAGACGTCTAGGACGTTATTTTTTATTATTAAAAAATGAACCACCTGGATGTGTGGACTTAAAAAACAATTAACCTATAATAAGGAAGGAGGAAACTTTAGATGCCAACAATTAATCAATTAGTTCGTAAAGGTCGTAATTCTAAAGGTTCAAAATCTGGTGCACCCGCATTAAACTTCGGGTATAACAGTTACAAAAAAGTTCAAACAGATAATCCTGCACCACAAAAACGTGGGGTTGCTACTCGTGTCGGAACAATGACACCTAAAAAGCCTAACTCTGCTTTACGTAAATATGCGCGTGTGCGTTTATCTAACTTACTTGAAGTTACAGCTTACATTCCTGGTATTGGACATAACTTGCAAGAACATAGTGTTGTTCTTATTCGTGGTGGCCGTGTAAAAGATTTACCTGGGGTACGTTACCATGTTATCCGTGGTGCTCTTGATACAGCCGGTGTTGCTGATCGTAAACAAAGTCGTTCAAAATACGGCGCAAAGAGACCTAAATAAGAATAAAGTTATTCTAATAAAAATAGAATCTAAGGAGGTTATTTAGATGCCAAGAAAAGGCCCAGCTCCAAAACGAGAAGTATTGCCTGATCCAATTTACAATTCTAAATTAGTAACACGTTTAATCAACCGTTTAATGTTAGATGGTCGTCGTGGTACTGCATCAAAGATCTTGTATGATGCATTCGAAATGATTAAAGAACAAACAGGAAACGAACCTAATGAAGTTTTTGATGAAGCTATGAAAAACATCATGCCTGTACTTGAAGTTAAAGCTCGCCGTGTCGGTGGTTCTAACTACCAAGTGCCAATTGAAGTTCGCCCTGATCGTCGTTCAACTTTAGGTTTACGTTGGTTAGTAAGTTACGCACGTTTACGTGGGGAACATACTATGCCAGAACGTTTAGCTAAAGAAATCATGGATGCAGCAAACAATACTGGTGCATCAGTTAAGAAACGTGAAGATACACATAAAATGGCTGACGCTAATAAAGCATTCGCACATTACCGCTGGTAATTTTATAAAAGAATGGCTATTATATGATTTTGATAATCGATATAGTAGTCATTTTTTTGAATCTATTTTAGAATCGAAAGGAGATACTACAAAATGGCAAATAAACGCGAATTCCCACTAGAAAAAACGCGTAATATCGGGATTGTTGCTCATATCGATGCTGGTAAGACAACAACTACTGAACGTATTTTATACTATACTGGTAAAATTCATAAAATTGGTGAAACTCATGAAGGAGCTTCACAAATGGATTGGATGGAACAAGAACAAGAACGTGGTATCACAATCACATCAGCTGCAACAACTGCTGAATGGAAAGAACATCGTATTAATATCATCGATACTCCAGGACATGTGGATTTCACTATTGAAGTTGAACGTTCACTTCGTGTCTTAGATGGAGCCGTTGTTGTTTTAGATGGTCAATCTGGTGTTGAACCACAAACTGAAAACGTTTGGCGTCAAGCTACAACATATTCAGTTCCTCGTATCGTTTTCATCAATAAGATGGATAAAATGGGTGCTAATTTTGATTACTCAGTAGGCACAATCAAAGATCGTCTTCAAGTAAATGCTGTTCCTATCCAAATGCCAATTGGTGCTGAAGATGATTTTGAAGGTGTTATTGATTTAATCGAAATGAAAGCCGATTTATATGATAACGAAGATTTAGGTGCTACATGGGAAAGTATTGACGTTCCTGAAGAATATTTAGAAGAAGCTACAAAACGTCGCGAAGCTTTAGTTGAAGCCGTTGCTGATGTTGATGAAAAGCTTATGGAAAAATATCTTGATGGTGTGGAAATTACTAAAGATGAAATCAAAGCTGCTATCCGTAAAGCAACATTAAATCTTGAAATGTACCCAGTTCTTGCTGGTTCAGCATTTAAAAACAAGGGTGTTCAAATGATGTTGGATGCTGTTAATGAT
Organism: Dellaglioa sp. CoH-57-MRSF-20; assembly: GCF_056781955.1. The sequence continues at coordinate 279,439 of NZ_JBXAXV010000003.1, read as the reverse complement.
TTCTTACCATCTCCTTTAGATGTTAAACCTTATAACGCAGTAGATCCTAAAACAGATGAAGAAGTTGAAATCACAGCCGGTGATGACAAAGATTTCGCTGCTTTAGCATTTAAAATTGCAACGGATCCCTTCGTTGGTCGTTTAACATTCTTCCGTGTTTACTCAGGTACATTACAAGCTGGTTCTTATGTCTTGAACTCTACTAAAGACACGCGTGAACGTGTTGGTCGTATCCTTCAAATGCATTCAAATCACCGTAATGAAATTCCTGAAGTATTCTCTGGTGATATTGCTGCTGCTATTGGTTTGAAAAATACGACAACTGGTGATTCATTAACGGATGAAAAACATCCATTAATCCTTGAATCAATGGAATTCCCTGAACCAGTTATCCAAGTATCTATCGAACCAAAAACAAAAGCTGATCAAGATAAGATGGATATCGGTTTACAAAAACTAGCAGAAGAAGATCCTTCATTCAAGGCTGAAACTAACCCTGAAACTGGTGAAACTTTAATCGCTGGGATGGGTGAATTGCATTTGGATATCATCGTTGATCGTATGAGACGTGAATTTAACGTTGAAGCTACTGTTGGTGAACCACAAGTTGCCTACCGTGAAACATTTACAAAAACTGTTTCTGCACAAGGTAAATTCGTTCGTCAATCTGGTGGTAAAGGTCAATATGGTGATGTTACAGTTGAATTCTCACCTAATGAAGAGGGTGGCGGTTTCGCATTCGAAGACGCTATCGTCGGTGGGGTTGTTCCTCGTGAATATATTCCTTCAGTTGAACAAGGTTTGAGAGAAGCTATGCAAAATGGTGTTCTTGCAGGCTACCCACTTATTGATGTTAAAGCTAAGTTATATGATGGATCATATCATGATGTCGATTCTAACGAATCAGCATTTAAGGTAGCTGCCTCAATGGCATTGAGAAAAGCTGCTAAGAGTGCTGGTGCTGTTATTCTTGAACCAATGATGAAAGTTGAAGTTGTCGCTCCTGAAGATTACTTAGGTGATGTTATGGGACATGTAACTGCTCGTCGTGGACGTGTTGAAGGTATGGAAGCTCGCGGAAATGCACAAGTTGTTAACGCAATGGTTCCTCTTTCAGGTATGTTCGGTTACGCAACTACTTTACGTTCTTCTACACAAGGACGTGGTACATTCACAATGACATTTGATCATTACGAAGCTGTACCAAAATCAATCCAAGAAGAAATTATGAAGAAAAACGGAACAGCTACTGATTAATTAGTTGGTCTGAATTATAAAAGAAGTTATCACTTGTTGATAGCTTCTTTTTTTGTGGTAAAATAACATTTGGAAAATAAAAAAAGTTTTAAAAATGTTAATTATGATTATATAATGAGAAACTTTGAAAAAAAATAAGAAAGCACTTGCCATAAGGCTTTATCTCTAGTAGTATAGATAAGTACCCAAAAACAGATGGCGTATTACGCCCTGCGATAGGGTTTCATAGAATGAGCTAAGATGTGAAAGATTGCGACACGCCCGGCAGCTTTGCCACGCAAGGTGTGTCGGTCACTTACACGGAGCTAGTCTTATTTTTAAAATAGACGAAGGAGGGAACAAAATGGCAAAACAAAAAATTCGTATTCGCTTAAAAGCTTACGAACACCGTATTTTAGACCAATCTGCTGACAAGATTGTTGAAACTGCAAAAAGAACAGGGGCAACAATTTCTGGACCAATTCCATTGCCAACAGAACGTACATTATACACAGTTTTACGTTCACCACATAAGCATAAAGATTCACGTGAACAATTCGAAATGCTTACACATAAACGTTTGATTGATATCGTTAACCCAACACCTAAGACAGTTGATTCATTGATGAAACTTGACTTACCTAGTGGCGTTGATATTGAAATCAAATTATAAAACAGAGTTACAAAAATAAAAATACAAACATATTGGAGGTGTACTCATGACTACAAAAGGAATCTTAGGAAAAAAAGTAGGTATGACACAAGTTTTTACTGAAAATGGTGAATTGGTACCAGTTACAGTGATTGAATCTACGCCAAACGTTGTTTTACAATTGAAAACAATTGAAAACGATGGTTACGAAGCAATTCAATTAGGTTACCAAGACATGCGCGAAGTATTAACAAACAAACCTGCTAAAGGTCATGCAGCAAAAGCAAATACTACTCCTAAGCGCTTCGTTCGTGAAATTAACGATGTTGAGCTTGGAGAATATAACGTAGGTGACGAAATTAAAGTTGATACATTCTCAGCTGGCGATATCGTTAACGTTACGGGTACGTCTAAGGGACATGGTTTCCAAGGAAATATCAAACGTTGGGGACAATCACGAGGTCCTATGACTCATGGTTCTCGTTATCATCGTCGTCCTGGTTCAATGGGTGCCGTTATTAACCGTGTATTCAAAGGTAAGAGATTACCAGGTCGCATGGGTGGCAAACGCGTAACTGTCCAAAACTTGGAAATTATTCGTGTTGACGTTGATAGTAATGTTATCTTGATTAAAGGTAACGTACCAGGCGCAAACAAAACATTAGTTACAATTAAAAACGTCACAAAAGACGCTAAATAACAGGAAGGAGGAATTTCAAAATGCCAACAGTCGCATTATTAAAACAAGATGGTACTAAAAATGGTGAAGTTGAATTAAACGACGCTATTTTTGGAATCGAACCTAACGACAATGTCATTTTTGACGCCGTAATCATGCAACGTGCATCATTACGTCAAGGAACTCATTCAGTTAAAAACAAAAGTGCAGTTTCAGGTGGTGGTAGAAAACCATGGCGCCAAAAAGGTACAGGTCGTGCTCGTCAAGGATCTATCCGTAGCCCACAATGGCGTGGTGGTGGTGTCGTATTTGGCCCTACTCCTCGTTCATACAGTTACAAATTACCTAAAAAAGTTCGCCGTTTAGCTCTTAAATCAGTACTTTCACAAAAAGTATTGGATAACAGCGTGGTTATGGTCGATGCACTTAGCTTCGAACAACCAAAGACAAAAACTTTCAAAGAAGTTTTAAGTAACTTAGATATCAACAAAAAAGTATTAATAGTTCTTGAACCTGGCAATGATTTCGTTGCTTTAGCAGCTCGTAACTTACAAAATGTTACAGTAGTAGAAGCTAAAGGTGTTAACGTTCTTGACGTTATCAACAATGATAAATTAGTCATGACTCAAGCAGCTCTTTCTCAAGTAGAGGAGGCTCTTTCATAATGGAATCAAGAGATATTATCTTACGCCCAGTCATCACCGAAGCAGCAATGGATAGAATGGCTAACAAAGTTTACACATTCGACGTTGATACTCGTGCAACTAAAATTGAAGTCAAAAAAGCTATTGAAGATATTTTTGGCGTTAAAGTTGTAAAAGTAAATATCATGAATGTTAAAGGTAAGTTAAAACGTCAAGGTCGCTATGCTGGTTATACTAAAAAACGCCGTAAAGCAATTGTTACTTTAACTGCCGACTCAAAAGAAATCCAATTATTCGAAGAATAATCTAAAATTTTGTAAACTAGGAGGAAAACAACGTGGGAATTAAAAAATTCAAACCAACCACTAACGGTCGTCGTAATATGACTGGTTCTGATTTCTCAGAAATTACTAAATCAACTCCTGAAAAATCATTACTAGAATCAAAAAGCAGAACTGCCGGCCGTAATAACTATGGTCGCATTACTGTTCGTCACCGTGGTGGTGGTCATAAACGTCAATACCGTTTGATCGATTTCAAGCGTGTTAAAGACAATGTAACAGCAACTGTTAAAGCAATTGAATATGATCCAAACCGTTCAGCTAATATTGCATTATTACAATATACTGATGGTATCAAATCATACATCATTGCTCCTAAAGGATTAGAAGTTGGCATGATGGTTCAATCTGGTAAAGAAGCAGATATCAAGGTTGGTAACGCATTAGCTCTTCAAGATATCCCAGTTGGTACAATTATTCATAATGTCGAATTAAAACCAGGTAAGGGTGGACAACTTGCTCGTTCAGCCGGTGCTTCTGCACAATTACTTGGTAAAGAAGGTAAATACGTCCTTGTTCGTTTGACATCAGGCGAAGTTCGCATGATCTTATCAACATGTCGCGCATCTATCGGTGCTGTTGGTAACGAACAACATGAATTAATCAAAATTGGTAAAGCTGGTCGTGCTCGTTGGGCTGGTAAACGTCCTACAGTTCGTGGATCAGTTATGAATCCTAACGATCATCCTCATGGTGGTGGTGAAGGTAAAGCTCCAATTGGTCGTCCATCACCTATGTCTCCTTGGGGTCAAAAGACGATGGGTTACAAAACACGTTCAAAGAAAAACCAATCAGACAAATTTATCGTACGTGGACGCAACAAGAAATAATTTACTTGTTGCTTAAGCTATATTCCGGAAGGAGGATTCACATTGAGTCGTAGTCTAAAAAAAGGACCATTCGTCGATGAACATTTGATGAAAAAGGTCGAAGCACAAACTGATCAAGAAAAGAAAACAGTTATCAAAACATGGTCACGTCGTTCAACAATCTTCCCTAACTTCATTGGTCTAACTATCGCTGTATATGATGGACGTAAACACGTTCCAGTTTTTATGCAAGAAGATATGGTTGGTCATAAGTTGGGTGAATTTGTTCCAACACGTACTTTCCGTGGTCACGGATCTGACGATAAGAAAACTACAGTTAAATAAAGGAGGTTATACACATGGCTGAACAAGTAACATCAGCAAAAGCAACCGCCAAAACTGTTCGTATTCCAGCGCGTAAAGCTCGCTTGGTAATCGATCTTATCAGAGGTAAAAGTGTTGCTGAAGCTATCGGTATTTTGAGATTTACTCCCAGAGCCGGAAGCCCAATCATTGAAAAAGTTTTACTTTCTGCTGTAGCTAATGCAGAAAATAATTTTGATTTAGATGGTGAAAACTTAGTTATTACTGATATTTTTGCTAACGAAGGACCAACTTTAAAACGTTTCCGTCCTCGTGCTAAAGGATCAGCTTCACCAATTAACAAACGTACGAGTCACATTACAGTAGTTGTATCTGAAACTACAAAATAAGGAGGGATAACGCGTGGGTCAAAAAATAAATCCAACGGGATTACGTGTAGGTATCATTCGTGATTGGGATTCAAAATGGTATGCAGAAAAAGATTTTGCAAACTACCTTCATGAAGATTTACACATCCGTAAATACATTCAAGAAAAATTAACCGACGCTTCTGTCTCTATCGTTGAAATCGAACGCGCTGCAAAACGTGTTAACGTTTCAATCCATACTGCTAAACCTGGTATGGTTATCGGTAAAGGTGGAGCTGAAGTTGAAAAACTTCGTAAAGAATTAAATGATTTAACAGGTAAACGTGTGCATATCAACATTGTTGAAATCAAACGTCCTGATTTAGATGCTCAATTAGTCGGCGAAAACGTTGCGGAACAATTAGAAAACCGTGTCGCATTCCGTCGTGCTGTTAAACAAGCTATGCAACGTACAATGCGCTCTGGTGCTAAAGGTATCAAAGTTCAAGTTGCTGGCCGTCTTAACGGAGCTGATATGTCTCGTGTTGAAAGCTACTCAGATGGTACAGTTCCATTACATACCTTAAGAGCAGATATTGACTACGCTTGGGTTGAAGCAATGACTACTTACGGTAAATTAGGCGTTAAAGTCTGGATCTACCGTGGTGAAATCTTACCAGCTAAGAAAAACGCTGTGAAAGGAGGGAAATAACCTATGTTAGTACCTAAACGTACAAAATTCCGTCGTGAATTCCGTGGTAAAATGCGTGGGGAAGCTAAAGGTGGCAAAGAAGTCGCTTTTGGAGAATTCGGTTTACAGGCTCTTGAATCATCATGGATCACTAACCGTCAAATCGAAGCTTCTCGTGTCGCTATTAACCGTCATATGAAACGTGGTGGGAAAGTATGGATTAAAATTTTCCCTCATAAATCATATACTGCAAAAGCAATTGGTGTTCGAATGGGTTCTGGTAAAGGTGCTCCTGAAGGATGGGTAGCTCCAGTTAAACGTGGAAAGATCATGTTTGAAGTTGCCGGTGTTCCCGAAGAAGTTGCTCGCGAAGCTTTACGCTTAGCATCAAACAAACTTCCAGTGAGAACTAAAATTGTAAAACGTGAGGAAGTAGGTGGCGAATCACATGAAGGCTAAGGAAATTAATGAATTAACCACTGCTGAAATGATTACCAAAGAACAAGAATTTAAAGATGAATTGTTTAACTTACGCTTCCAATTAGCTACCGGTCAATTAGAAAATACCGCACGCTTAAGTGAAGTACGTAAAACAATTGCTCGTATTAAAACGGCATTACGCCAACAAGAATTAAACAAGTAGATTACGAAAGGGAGGCCATTTACGCATGAGTGAAACTCGTAACCAACGTAAAGTCTATCAAGGACGCGTTGTATCCGACAAAATGGATAAAACGATTAGTGTTCTTATCGAAACATACAAGACACACAAAACCTACGGTAAACGTGTGACTTATTCTAAAAAATTCTATGCACATGATGAAAATAACGAAGCAAAAATCGGCGATATCGTTCAAATTATGGAAACTCGTCCGTTGTCAGCAACTAAGAGATTCCGTTTATTAGATATCGTTGAAAAAGCAGTTATTGCTTAAGCATAATTGCCATTCGTATTTCTAATTTGCTATCGAAAGGAGGACACTTACTGTGATACAAACAGAAAGTCGTTTAAAAATTGCCGACAATTCAGGCGCAAAAGAAATCTTAACTATTAAAGTTTTAGGTGGATCAAAGCGTAAAACTGCTAATATCGGTGACGTTATTGTTGCTACTGTTAAACATGCAACACCAGGTGGTGTTGTCAAAAAAGGTGAAGTTGTTAAAGCTGTAATCGTACGTACAAAATCAGGTGCTCATCGCGCTGACGGTTCATACATCAAATTTGATGAAAATGCTGCCGTTATCATCCAAGATGATAAAAGCCCTAAAGGTACACGTATCTTTGGACCTGTTGCACGTGAATTACGTGATAACAATTTCATGAAGATTGTTTCTTTAGCACCCGAAGTATTATAAGAAATCCATCGGAAAACAAGGAGGTGCGCTAAATGTTCGTCAAAACTGGTGATAAAGTTCAATTAATTGCAGGTAAAGATAAAGGTAAACAAGGTACTGTTACTAAAGTTTTCCTTAAAGATGACCGTGTGATTGTTGAAGGCATGAATATTGCAAAAAAACATCAAAAACCTAGTAACTCGAATCCACAAGGTGGCATCGTGGATATAGAAGCACCAATTCACGTTTCAAACGTGATGCTTATCGACCCATCTACAAACGAACCAACTCGTGTTGGCTTCAAAGTTGTAGACGGCAAGAAAGTTAGAGTTTCTAAAAAATCAGGTGAAACTGTTAAATAGACCTACTGAAAGGAGGACACTTTCTTCATGACTAACCGTTTAAAAGAAAAGTTCACTAATGAAATTACACCATCTATGATGGAAAAATTTAACTACACATCAATTATGCAAACACCTCAAGTTGATAAAATTGTTATCAACATGGGTGTTGGTGATGCTGTTACTAATGCTAAAAATTTAGATAAAGCTGTTGAAGAATTAGCTTTAATCGCTGGTCAAAAACCTTTGGTTACAAAAGCTAAAAAATCAATTGCTGGCTTCCGTTTACGTGAAGGTATGCCAATCGGTGCTAAAGTTACTTTACGTGGCGAACGCATGTACGATTTCTTAGATAAATTAGTTTCAGTTTCATTACCTCGTGTGCGTGATTTCCGTGGCGTTAGCAAAAAAGCCTTTGATGGCCGTGGTAACTATACTTTAGGTGTTCGCGAACAATTAATTTTCCCAGAAATCGATTTTGATGATGTGGATAAAGTTCGTGGAATGGATATCGTTATTGTTACAACTGCTAATACTGATGAGGAATCAAAAGAATTACTCACACAATTAGGTATGCCGTTTTCTAAATAATAAGGAGGTTACAAAGCTTTGGCTAAAAAATCATTAATTGCAAAGAACAAACGTCCAGCAAAATTCTCTACACAAGCTTATACACGTTGCGAACGTTGTGGTCGCCCACATTCTGTTTATCGTAAATTTAAATTATGCCGTATTTGTCTTCGTGACCTTGCTCACAAAGGCCAAATTCCTGGTATGAAAAAAGCTAGCTGGTAAATCTAAAAGACAAGTTAAAGGAGGGTAAACTCAATGGTCATGACTGATCCGATCGCAGACTTTTTAACTCGTATCCGTAATGCAAACATGGTACGGCATGAGTCTTTAGAAGTGCCTGCTTCAAAAATCAAACGTGATATCGCTGAAATCCTTAAAAATGAAGGTTTCGTACGTGATATCGAATACATCGATGATGACAAACAAGGTATTATCCGTGTATTTTTAAAATTTGGAAAAGACAACGAACGTGTAATCTCTGGTATTAAACGTATCTCAAAACCAGGATTACGTACGTACGTTCAAGCTGATGCAGTTCCTAAAGTATTAAATGGTTTAGGAATCGCAGTTATCTCAACATCAGAAGGTGTGATGACAGATAAAGATGCACGCGCCAAACAAATTGGTGGCGAAGTCTTAGCATACATCTGGTAATCAATTAATTCGTAAGGAGGTGTCACTCGCGTGAGTCGTATAGGTTATAAAGAAATCGTTCTTCCTGCTGGTGTAGAAGTTACACAAGAAGGTCAAATGGTTACAGTAAAAGGCCCCAAAGGTGAATTAACTCGTAAGTTCTCTAGTGCTATTACAATGCATGTTGAAGGTCTTTCAGTTAAATTTACTCGTGAAAGTGACGATAAAAGCACTCGTGCCTTACATGGTACAATGCGTGCCAACGTAAACAACATGGTTCTTGGTGTTACAGAAGGTTTCAAAAAAGAACTTGAGTTGATTGGTGTTGGTTATCGTGCACAATTACAAGGGAAAAAATTAGTATTAAATGTTGGTTATTCACATCCAGTGGATTTTGAAGAACGCGAAAACTTAACTGTTGAAGTTCCTGCAAATACAAGTATTATTATTTCAGGTATCAGTAAACAAGAAGTTGGCGATCTTGCCGCAGAAATTCGTGCCGTTCGTCCTCCAGAACCTTATAAAGGTAAAGGAATTCGTTACGTTGGCGAATATGTTCGTCGTAAAGAAGGTAAAACAGGTAAATAATGCTGCTTAGCATTGCTTACTTTGTTTTTGAATAAAATCAAGAGGTGAAAATTGTGATTACAAAACCAGATAGAAATAAAACACGTTCAAAACGTCATTTACGTGTTCGTGGCAAGATTTCTGGAACTGCAGAGTGCCCACGCTTAAACGTATTCCGTTCTAATAACCACATCTACGCTCAAGTAATTGATGACGTAGCGGGTGTAACGCTAGCAAGTGCCTCAACAATTGATAGTGAAGTAACTGGCGACAGTAAAGTAGCAAAAGCTACTGCTGTTGGCGCATTAGTTGCTAAACGTGCTAATGACAAAGGTATCAAAGCTGTTGTTTTTGATCGTGGCGGATACTTATACCATGGACGCGTTGCTGCTTTAGCTGAAGCAGCTCGTGAAAATGGATTAGAATTCTAAGAAAGGGAGGAAATAGTTTATGACTTTCATTGATCCAACTCATTTAGATTTAGAAGATCGTGTTGTTGCGATTAACCGTGTTACTAAAGTTGTAAAAGGTGGACGTCGTCTACGTTTTGCTGCATTAGTTATTGTCGGTGATCACAATGGTCATGTAGGCTTCGGTACAGGTAAAGCTCAAGAAGTTCCTGAAGCAATCCGTAAAGCAGTTGAAGATGCTAAAAAGAACTTGATTGAAGTACCTATGGTCGGTACGACACTTCCTCACGAAGTTCTCGGTCAATACAGTGGTGGACGCATTATGCTTAAACCAGCTGTTGAAGGTTCTGGAGTTGCCGCTGGTGGTTCAGTTCGTGCCGTTATGGAACTTGCTGGAGTAGCAGATGTAACAAGTAAATCATTAGGCTCAAATACACCAATCAACGTTGTTCGCGCAACAATGGATGGTTTAAAGAAAATGAAGAGTGCTGAAGAAGTTGCTGCATTACGTGGCGTTTCTATTCAACACTTAGCTGACTAGGAGGACTAAAACATGACAGATTTAAAAATTACATTAAAACGCAGTGTCATCGGACGTCCTCAAAATCAACGCGAAATCGTTAAAGCTTTCGGTTTACACCGTATTAGCAGCTCTGTTATTCGTCCTAATGACGCAGTAACACGAGGCGTTATCGCCAAGATTTCTCATTTAGTGGACGTTGAAGAAGTTAAATAACATCAACATCTTGTTTGCAGTTTAAAATAAGGAGGTGCCAACCCTATGAAATTACATGAATTAAAACCAAGTGAAGGTTCTCGCTCAGTACGTAACCGTGTCGGACGTGGAACATCTTCAGGTAATGGTAAAACTTCTGGACGTGGTCAAAAAGGCCAAAAAGCCCGTAGTAAAGTACGTTTAGGTTTTGAAGGTGGACAAATGCCTTTATTCCGTCGTATGCCAAAACGTGGATTTAATAACTTCAACCGTAAAGAATATGCAGTTGTCAATTTAGATAGCTTAAACAAATTCGAAAACGGTGCTGAAGTAACACCAGCATTACTTGTTGAATCAGGTATTGTTAAGAACGAAAAATCAGGAATTAAAATTTTAGCTTCCGGCGAACTTAACAAGAAATTATCTGTTAAAGCAGGTAAATTCTCAGCTGCTGCTAAAGAAGCTATTGAAGCTGCCGGTGGTCAAACAGAGGTGATCTAATGCTTAAAGTGATGAAAAATGCATTAGCTGTGAAAGAAATCCGTCAAAAGATTTTTTTCACTTTATGCGTTTTAATTGTCTTTCGCTTAGGTACTTTTATAACAGTTCCTGGAATTAACCATGCTGCAATTGCTAGTGCAACAAGTAGTAACTTAGTTAGTCTTCTTAACACTTTTAGTGGTGGTGGATTAACTAATTACTCAATTTTCGCAATGGGGGTTTCACCCTACATTACAGCTCAAATTGTTATTCAATTACTACAAATGGACATTGTTCCTCGTTTTGTAGAATGGAGTAAGCAAGGTGAAGTTGGTCGTCGTAAATTGAATCAAGCTACACGTTACCTAACAATTGTCTTAGCATTTGTTCAATCTGTAGGTATCACCGCAGGGTTAGACTCATTAAGTAGTTTAGGTTTGGTTAACAATCCAAGTACGCAAACATATGTTGTTTTGGGCGTTATTTTAACAGCCGGAACAATGTTTACGACTTGGTTAGGTGATATGATTACTGAACGTGGTATTGGGAATGGTGTTTCCATGTTAATCATGGCAGGTATCGTTTCTCGTATTCCAGGTGGTATTAAACAGATTTTCAATGAACAAATTTTCCAAGCTGATAAAGGTGATCTTTGGGGGGGCATCTTGTTCATAGTTATCTTGCTCGTTATTATTTTTGCAATCGTAACTTTTGTAACATATGTTCAACAAGCTAACTATAAGATTCCAATTCAATACACAAGACGTGTTGCTGGTGCGACAGATAGTTCATATCTGCCACTTAAGGTAAACGTTGCGGGTGTTATCCCCGTTATTTTTGCGAGTTCGTTCATTGCAACACCCCAAACTGTGCTTTTGGCATTCCAAAGCTCACAAGGGGACACGACTTGGTATAAAGTATTAAGTCAAGTTTTCAACATGCAAACAACATACGGAGCCATCCTATATACCGTATTGATTGTCTTGTTCACATTCTTCTACGCTTTCGTACAGGTAAATCCTGAGAAACTCTCAGAGAATTTACAAAAACAAGGAAGTTATATTCCAAGTGTTTGGCCTGGTAAAGCAACAGAAAAATATGTTTCAAAATTATTAATGCGTTTAAGTACTGTTGGTTCATTATTCTTAGGATTTGTTGCTTTAATTCCATTATTAGCATCAAGTTTGTTCGGATTAGATGAATCAGTTGGTTTGGGTGGTACTAGTCTGTTGATTGTCGTTGGGGTTGCTCTTGAAACTATTCGTCAATTAGAGGGTATGATGATGAAACGTAAGTACGTCGGATTCATTAGATAATCGATAAAAAACAAATTTTAAACTGAGAATTAGGTTAGGCTGATGCCTAACCATTTCTCATATTAGGAGGATATTCATGACTAAAATGAACCTGATGTTAATGGGTTTACCTGGTGCAGGTAAGGGAACACAAGCTGAAAAGATTGTCGACGCTTTCCACATCGCTCATATCTCTACGGGAGACATCTTCCGTGCAGCAATGAAAAATGAAACACCAATGGGACTTGAAGCTAAAAAGTATATCGATCGTGGTGACCTTGTTCCTGATGAAGTCACAAATGGCATTGTCAAAGAACGATTAGCTGAAGATGATATTCAAGATGGCTACATGCTTGATGGGTTTCCAAGAAATATGGCACAAGCTGTTGCCTTGGACGAAATCGGTAAGGACCTTGGAAAACCTCTTAACGCAGTCATTGACATTCATGTTGATCCTGAATCTCTAATCGAACGTTTAACTGGTCGTTACATTTGTCGTAATTGTGGAGCTACATATCACAAAATCTTCAACCCCACAAAGGTTGAAGGAACATGTGATCGCTGTGGGCAACATGAATTTTATCAACGTGAAGATGACAAACTTGAAACGGTTAAAAATCGTTTAGAAGTTAACATCAAAATGAATACACCGTTATTAGATTTTTACGAACAACGTCATCTATTGTATACAGTAGATGGTAACCGCGATATTGAAGATGTATTTGCAGATATTGAAACGATTTTAAACAATCTCAAGTAATCTGAGTATTCCGCTGCAAAGTAATTGTGCCGGAGTGGCTAACTTGCATCTGAGATAGCGGTATGATAGAATAATTCCGGTTTATCTTTTCAGGAGGATATTTGTAATAATATCCTGATAAGAACGGGTGAGAGTGTCTAATTCTCGCCATTTTTACATGTAAAGTTAAAACACGATTTTAAGGAGGTACATTTACGTGGCGAAAGAAGAAGTAATTGAGATTGAGGGTACGGTCCGTGAAACGTTACCCAATGCGACTTTTCGAGTTGTACTTGAAAATGATCATGAAATTTTAGCTCATGTCTCTGGTAAAATTCGTAAGAATTATATTCGTATTTTACCTGGTGATAAAGTGACGGTTGAAATGTCTCCTTACGATTTAAGTAAGGGTCGTATTACTTATCGCTTTAAATAGATTGTACTTCAAAAACTTTTAGGAGGTATAATTCAATGAAAGTAAGACCATCAGTAAAACCAATGTGTGAACATTGTAAAGTTATCAAGCGCAAAGGTCGAGTTATGATCATTTGTAGCGCAAATCCAAAACATAAACAACGTCAAGGATAATAAAAATTAGGAGGTGTAATTGTTATGGCTCGTATTGCAGGTATTGATATTCCACGTGATAAAAGAATCGTGGTAGCATTAACTTACATTTATGGAATCGGTAATACAACTGCTGCTAAGATCTTGGTAGAAGCAGAAGTATCAGAAGATATTAGAACTCGTGATTTAACAACTGACCAAGAGGATGCAATCCGTAAAGTTGTTGATCAATTTAAAATTGAAGGTGACTTACGTCGCGAAATCAGTTTAAACATTAAACGTCTCCAAGAAATTGGAACGTACCGAGGCATGCGTCATCGTCGTGGTTTACCAGTTCGTGGACAAAACACGAAAAACAACGCTCGTACACGTAAAGGCCCAGCTACATCAATTGCAGGCCGCAAGAAATAATTACTAGATTAAGGAGGTAATACTATTTATGGCAACTAAGAAAGTTTCTCGCAAACGCCGTGTTAAAAAACATATTGAAGCCGGTGTTGCACATATTCATTCTACTTTTAACAATACACTTGTTATGATTACTGATGTTAACGGTAACGCTGTTGCATGGTCATCAGCTGGTGCATTAGGTTTTAGAGGTAGTCGTAAATCTACACCATTCGCAGCACAAATGGCAGCAGAAGCTGCAGCTAAAGGCTCAATGGAAAATGGTATGAAGACTGTTGAAGTAGCAGTTAAAGGACCTGGTTCTGGCCGTGAAGCCGCAATCCGTGCTTTACAAACTACTGGTCTTGAAGTAACAGCAATTCGCGATGTTACTCCAGTGCCTCATAATGGATGTCGTCCTCCAAAACGCCGTCGTGTTTAACGTGGATTAATATTCATTACGGAGTTGAACTTCATAATGTTTTCACTAGATTACACGTTACGTTTTGAAAGGGGTAAAGATAAGAATGATTGAATTTGAAAAACCAAATATTCATAAGATAGATGAAAGTCCTAACTATGGTAAATTTGTTGTAGAACCACTTGAACGCGGTTATGGTACGACATTAGGTAATTCACTTCGTCGGATTCTATTATCTTCCTTACCAGGCGCATCTATTACTAATATTCAAATTGATGGTGTTTTACATGAGTTTTCAACTATTGAAGGCGTATTGGAAGATGTTACTCAAATTATCTTGAATATTAAGAAAGTTGCTTTGAAGTTAGCTGCTGATGAAGACCAATCCATCGAAATTGATGTGAAAGGTCCCGCAGAGGTTACTGCCGGTGACATCATTGTAAACAGTGATGTTGAAGTATTAAATCCCGACTTGTACATTTGTACAGTCGCAGAAGGTGCATCTTTTCATGTTCGCATGAACGCTAGCAATGGTCGTGGATACGTATCTGCTGATCAAAACAAAGCGGAAGATATGCCAATTGGCGTATTACCAATTGACTCCATTTATACCCCAATCGAACGTGTGAACTACCAAGTAGAAAAAACACGTGTTGGTCAAAAAGATGATTATGACAAATTGACACTTGATGTTTGGACTAATGGTTCAATTACACCAAGCGAAGCCATTAGTTTGTCGGCTAAAATTTTAACTGAGCATTTGACTTTATTTGTTGATTTAACCGATGAAGCTAAAAATGCTGAAATTATGGTTGAAAAAGAAGAAACACATAAAGAAAAAATGCTCGAAATGACGATTGAAGAACTTGATTTATCAGTTCGTTCATACAATTGTTTGAAACGTGCTGGAATCAACACGGTTCAAGAATTAACGAATAAATCCGAAGCTGACATGATGAAAGTCCGTAACTTGGGCCGTAAATCATTGGAAGAAGTTAAAGCTAAATTAGCTGCGCTTGATTTATCATTACGTCATGATGACTAATATTATATAGAGGGAGGGAAACTATTCATGAGTTACCGCAAATTAGGACGTACAAGTTCTCAACGTAAAGCAATGTTACGTGATTTAACAACAAGTCTTATTATCAACGAACGAATTGTGACTACTGAAGCTCGCGCTAAAGAAGTACGCAAATCTGCCGATAAAATGATTTCTTTAGGTAAACGTGGTGATTTAGCTTCACGTCGTCGTGCTGCTGCTTTCGTAAGAAACACAGTTGCTGACGTGAAAGAAGATGGTGACGATGTCACTGTTCAATCAGCATTACAAAAATTATTTTCTGATGTAGCTCCTCGTTACGCTGAACGTAATGGTGGATACACTAGAACTATGAAAACAATGCCTCGTCGTGGCGATGCCGCACAAATGGTTATTATTGAATTAGTATAATTCGTTAACAGATAATTTTTCACTTTGATTGATGATTAAAAACAAACGTTATGATGATGGAGTAATCTTAGTCTAGTTTGAAGGTTCTTCACATTTGTGATTTGCCGGTCATCCTTCATAGTGATTTTTTATTGTCTAATGAGGTCTGAAAAAAGGGTTCTGAACACATTTTAATAATGTGTTCAGAACCCTTTTTTTATGTGCTAAAACCTAGTATGATAATAGTATTCTTAATCTGTTTAGGGGGTAATGTGATGGCACAAAGTTCAATACAACTTTACCGTTATGATAGTAAATATTTATCGGAAATAACGACATTATTCAACCAAACAATTCAAGAGATTAACCGACAAGATTATTCACAACTAGAAATTAATGAGTGGGTGCAGAATAATCCAGATCTGAGTGCATGGCATAAACGATTAAGTGAATCATTTACGCTACTTGCCATCAAAGATTTAAAGGTCATAGGATTTGGTAACCTTGAAGTAACAGGACATATTGATATGCTGTACGTAGAGAGTTCTATGATTCGACAGCATATCGGAGCGCTTATTTTAACAGAATTAACAAATTACCAAAGGAATGAATTACAAATAAATGTACAAACGGTAGAGGCTTCAATAACTGCTGTCTCTTTTTTTGAACATTATGGGTTTAAAATTATAAAAAGATAAGATAATTATCGACATCAACAAAATCTAGTTAATTATCAAATGGTGAGAGAAATTTAGCTTAAAATGCAGTTCTTAGCGCAATATAAAAAGGTGTGACTAAATGGCTGTTTATTGTTAATTAAGAGCTTAAAAGTACAAAAAATGCATTTTAGATGTATGTTGTATAGATAGGACAACTATAAAGAGTAAAAGTATAAATACACTGAGTTCATTTTGGCCTGTGATATAATGCAAAACGTAAGTTATCTTGTGAATTGTGAGGACAGTAACAATGACTGAATTAATTAAAGTTGATCATTTAAATTATCAATATGAAGCACAAAAAGAAATGAGTGAAATGGCACTTAAAGATGTGTCCTTTACGATTGAAAAAGGTGACTGGGTTGCAATTATTGGTCATAACGGTAGTGGGAAAAGTACATTATCTAAAAATATTAATGGCTTGCTAGCACCTCAATCAGGTGAAATCACAGTAGATGGCCTTATTTTATCACCAGAAACGGTCTGGGATATTCGTCGTAAGATTGGCATCGTTTTTCAAAACCCAGATAACCAGTTTGTGGGAGCAACTGTTGAAGATGACGTTGCATTTGGACTTGAAAACAATGGAATAGAACGTAAAGAAATGCAAGAACGAGTCAGAGACGCGCTTGAACGTGTAGATATGTGGGAGTTTGCGGCCAAGGAACCTGCTAGACTATCTGGGGGACAGAAACAACGTGTCGCAATCGCTGGAATTGTCGCTCTAAGGCCAGAAGTTATCATCTTGGATGAATCAACTAGCATGTTGGATCCAGAAGGTCGTGACGAAGTTTTGAGCCTAATACATCAACTCAAAGAAGAACGTGGGCTAACAATTATTTCAATCACGCATGATATTAATGAAGCGGCAAGTGCTGACAAAATTATGGTTATGGACAAAGGCGAGCTGGTAAAAGAAGGCACACCTGCTGAAATTTTTGCACTTGGTGAACAATTAGTAGATATGGGATTAGATATTCCATATCCAGAACGCTTAAAAGTCGCGCTTAAAAAACGTCATTTTGACATTCCGGACGACTATATGACAGAGGAAGGTATGGTAGATTGGTTATGGCAATTAAATTCAACGAAGTAGCCTTTACCTACCAAAAAGGGACACCTTTTGAAAGTCGGGCGCTACATAATATCAATCTTGAAATTGAGGACGGCTCATTTACAGCAATTGTTGGACATACAGGTTCTGGTAAATCGACCCTATTGCAACATTTAAATGGCCTATTAAAACCAACTGAAGGTAAAATTACAATTGGGAATCAAATCATTACACCAGAAACGGCCAATAAAACGTTAAACGATTTACGAAAACAAGTTGGCATCGTTTTTCAATTTCCAGAAGCACAATTGTTTGAAGAAACGGTTATTAAAGATGTGGCATTTGCGCCAAAAAACTTTGGTAAAACAGATGAAGAAGCTGAGAAAATAGCGACAAAAATGTTGAAGTTAGTTGGATTACCAGAGAATATCTATCAGCAATCACCATTTGACCTCTCTGGTGGTCAAATGCGTCGCGTAGCAATCGCTGGAATTCTGGCTATGGAACCTAAAATCTTGGTTTTAGACGAACCCACAGCAGGATTAGATCCTAAAGGTCGCGTTGATATGATGGCAATGTTCGAAGAACTTCATCGTGAACAAAATTTGACGATTATTCTCGTAACGCATCAGATGGATGATGTGGCAAATTATGCGAATCACGCTATTATCATGTCAAAAGGAACGATTATTAAATCGGGCACACCAAGAGAAGTTTTTGCTGATCCAGAGTTCTTATTAAGTAACCATTTGAACGTGCCAACAACAACGTTATTTTCAAAAAAATTAATTGAAAAAGGCTTTGAATTCAAGGAGATGCCTTTAACAGAGAATGAATTAGCCGACGACCTCGTCACGCTGCTAAGCCAAAATGGAGGTCATGACGCTAATGAATAAGTTGATTTTTGGACGTTACATAGCGGGTGATTCACTCGTTCACCGCATGGATCCGCGTGCTAAATTAGTTTTGAGTTTTTATTTTGTTGGAATAATCTTTATGGCAAATAATTGGCAAAGTTTTTCTATGCTTTTAGTTTTTACGTTAGGATGTATTTTAGCGTCAAAAATTAATATGAGTTTCTTTTTAAAAGGTGTCCGGCCATTAATTTGGCTGATTATCTTTACGGTTGCTTTGCAAATGCTATTTTCAAGTGGTGGCCAAATGTACTGGCATTGGGGGATTTTTAAAATTTCTCAATTTGGTGTGACAAATGGATTATATATTTTTTGCCGATTTATTTTAATTATTTTTATGTCAACATTATTGACGTTGTCAACGGCACCACTCCAACTAGCAGATGCGATTGAATCTTTATTAAAACCACTTAAAGCAATCAAATTTCCAGTTTATGAAATTGCGTTAATGTTATCAATCGCGTTACGTTTTGTCCCTACATTAATGGATGAGACAGAAAAAATTATGAACGCTCAACGAGCTCGAGGTGTGAACTTTGGTCAAGGGTCGCTAATTAAACAAATGCAATCAATTATCCCGTTGTTAATTCCGCTATTTGTAAGTTCGTTCAATCGTGCCGAAGATTTAGCGATTGCCATGGAATCTCGTGGTTACCAGGGTGGAGAAGGTCGAACAAAGTATCGTATTTTAAAATGGCGGACGGCTGATACGTTAGCTTTTGTTTTATTCGCTATCGTTACCGTTGCATTAGTCTACCTCAAAAATTAAGGATGAATAAATATGTCAGTACGTTTTAAAATTACCGTTGCTTATGATGGCGCAGCTTTTGCAGGGTTTCAGAGGCAGCCAAACCAACGGACGGTTGAATCTGTCTTAGAAAAAGCAGTAACAATTATGAGTAAATCAGAAGTACCAGTTAGAATTTATGGTTCAGGCCGAACAGATGCTGGCGTTCATGCCTTAGGACAGGTTTTTCATTTTGACTTCATGCATGAAATTCCGGAAACTAGCATGATGAGAGCATTGAACAGTTTATTGCCACTGGATGTTCAAGTTAAAAAAGCCGAACTTGTCAGTGATGATTTTCATTCACGCTATAGTACGCATGGTAAACGATATATGTATCGTGTTTCTCAAGGTGAATTTACCGACCCATTTAAACGCTTCTACACGGGTCATTATAAATACAAGATAGATATCGCCAAAATTGAAGAAGCATTACCTGATTTAGTTGGCGAACATGATTTTTCTAGTTTCGTGGCGGCAGGTAGCCAGGTTACAGATCACGTTCGGACGATTTATGAGGCAACCGTGAGAGAAGATAAAGAAAACCATGAAATTATTTTTGAATTTTATGGAAATGGCTTTCTGTACAATATGGTCCGAATTTTAGTCGCTACACTCCTAGAAATAGGGAACGGCCGGCGTCCGGTTCATGATATTTTACGGTTATATGAAGTAAAGGATCGACAACAAGCTCGAGAAACAGCTCCGGCGAGTGGATTATATTTAAAAAAGGTTTATTATCCGGACGAATTAGGGTAATATAGAAGTTATTGACAATATGAATACTAAGGCAATTTTAAATCTGAAAAGGTGTTATTTATTTGTGGGATGCCCATAAATTAGATTGACAAATTGACTTTTAATAGTTAATATTATAAATGGTATTGTTTGCCCCACTGATAGGCCCCGGAAACTTATTTGAGTGTCAAACAAACAACATGAAAAAACGGAGGAAACAATCGTGCGTACAACTTATTTAGCAAAAAAAGGCGAAATAGAACGTAAATGGTATGTTATTGATGCAACTGATATTTCTTTAGGTCGCTTATCAACTGTCGTTGCTTCTATCTTACGCGGTAAAAACAAACCAACATTCACACCTAATGTGGATACTGGTGATAACGTTATTGTTATCAATGCAGAAAAGGTTGGTTTAACTGGTCACAAAGCTGACAGAAAATTATACCAACATCATACAGATCATCCAGGTGGTTTAAAAACTCGTACTGCTGGTGATTTCCGTGCCAACGATCCTGAAAAATTGATTGCTTTCTCTGTTAAAGGTATGCTTCCAAAAGGTACTCTTGGTA
Organism: Dellaglioa sp. CoH-57-MRSF-20; assembly: GCF_056781955.1. Next base: position 259,037 of record NZ_JBXAXV010000003.1, on the reverse strand, counting down.
AAGAACAAGCATTGAAATTACACGTATATCGTGGTGCAGAACATGATCAACAAGCACAACAACCAGAAACTTTAGATATTACAAACTTAATTTAAGGAGGCAATTGAAATGGCTCAAGTCGTATATTCAGGAACAGGTCGTCGTAAAAACTCAGTAGCTCGCGTACGTTTAGTACCAGGTACTGGTAAAATTACTATCAACAACAAAGCAATTGAAGATTACATTCCATTTGCTAACTTACGTGAAGTAGTCTTACAACCATTTAACGCTACAGAAACATTAGGTAGTTATGATGTTTTAGTTAACGCTAATGGTGGTGGCTTCTCAGGTCAAGCTGGCGCAGTTCGCCATGGTATTGCTCGCGCATTACTTACAGTAGATCCAGATTTCCGTGCAGCTCTTAAATCTGCAGGATTACTTACTCGTGATCCTCGTATGAAAGAACGTAAGAAACCAGGTCTTAAGAAAGCTCGTAAAGCAAGCCAATTCTCAAAACGTTAATATATATTTATATCGATATTTTGAAGCACTTCACAAAGCAATTTGTGAGGTGTTTTTTTTGGTATATTGCAGTTGTCACTGGTGAATATTTTTGGTTCTATTGCAACTATTGTTGGTGAATATATTATGGAGGGTGTTGTCACTTTGTGACAACGCCTTTTTTATGTACATAATCCTCATTACAAAGAAAATGTGTTTCCTAAAATTACTGAAATCGTAGGCATTACGTTTAATATGTTTCAATTCATTGTTAGTTTCTTAAAGTTGGCCACTAGAATAACGTAGTAGCCTAATAGAGATGCCCGCCATCCGTAGCTAACAATTTGATTATGTTGAGAACTCTGCAGGGGTGTCAGGCATTTTTGAAGGTAATCTAAAGTACCATAAACTCCGATGACTGCTGGATTAAGGAGTGCTTTCAGCAAATTTCATATTTAGTAAAACCTTAGTATTATTTGTCATAGGAGACTCTTTTTAGTGTCATACAAAAAAATCTGTTGCCAGTGATAGATTTTTCTATCACTGGCAACAGATATTGTAGACCTTCTATTTATATATATATTAACTTTGGCTGTAAACCGCGGTCACTGAGTTACTACTTGACCAAACAACAATCAGATTCTGCTTGTTCGTTTCTTCACCAGTATTAACACCATATTCGTGACTAGTCCCTTTGGGATAGAACATGACGGACCAATTAATAGAAACATCACTTGCATTACTTAAGCTGGCGGTTAAGATATTATTAGCAACTTCAAATTTCGTCGCATGCAGCCCATTCTGATCTTTTAAGCCAGCTTTATTTAATGTAAACGAAGATGATGACACTAGACTATCTTTAGTAATATTTAACGGCTGAACATCATCAAGTGGTAAGTCGCGTCCCCGTGCTTCTAACTTCACAATTTGCCACTGACCGACGATACTGCTGTAATCACTGACTTGAATTTGATCTAAATTCATCTGTTTTGGTTGATTTACTTCTTTGGCAGGCGTCTTTTTAATCGTATTTACTTTTTTTGACGACTGCGCTTTTTTCTTATCTGACACGGATTCTTTTTTTGGTTGATTTACTTCTTTAGTATGCGTCTTTTTAGTTGTATCTGCTTTTTTTGACGACTGCGCCTTTTTCTTATCTGACACGGATACTTGTTTTGGCTGACTTGTTTGCTCAGACTGTGACTTTTGTTGCCCACACGCTGTTAATAAAGCAACCATTACGATACTAGTCATTACAAGTAAAGGCTTCTTCATCTCAATTCCTCCTTACAATAACGAATTAGTGTTTACGACGGCGCGTTCCTGCAAGTCCAAAGAGACTAACGGCACCAACAAGAGCTGCACCAATCACTGAAACGACTGACGAATTAGTTTCGTCAGTTTGTGGTAATACCGAAGCACCTAATATTTTAGCGTTATTGATTTCTGAATGATCAGCAGCTTTAAGACGTGATGTTGATGTATTATTGCTTGGTGCAACAATACCATTGTTGTCAGTCGTGTCTTTAGCTGTTTCACTACCTTTAGCAACAACAGAACCAGTTACGTTACCTTTATCTGAACCATTGTCTGAACCTGTTACATGACCAGTATGTGAACCAGAATCGTTATCAGTACCAGTTGATGGTTTGTCAACATTGTTCAAAGCATCTTCGATGTCTTTTTCATGTTGTAATTTAGCTAATGCAGCTTGTGCATCGTCTAAAGCTTTCTTAGATGCATCAGCGATTGCTTGTAACTTCGCATATTGTGCATCGTCAGCAACGGAAGCAGCTTGTGCATCTTCGGCAGCTTTAACAGCCTCGTCGTATGCTTTTTTAGCAGCTTCAACAGCTTTTGTTGCGTCAACTAAGTTAGCTTCAGCATTCTTTAAGTCATCTAAATGATTTGTTTTTTCGCCAAGTGCGTCTTGACCAGCTTTTAAAGCTGCTTGAGCGGCACTTAATTTAGCAGTTGCATCTTTTAATGCAGTTTTAGCAGTAACTAATTTAGCATTAGCTGCGTCTAAAGTCATGTGTTTTTGAGCTTGTGTTGTTTTAGTTGTAGCTAAGGCAGCTTGTGCATCTTTTAAAGCTTGTTGTTTTTGAGGCATTGATGCATTTAAATCATCAACAACTGTTTGTGCATTTTTAACAGCTACAGTAGCAGTTTTAACATCGTTTTGTGCTTTAGTTAAGGCTGTGTGTGCTGTTGCTTGTTTTGTTTTAGCAGTTGCTAAAGCAGTTTTAGCTGTAGCTAAGGCTTGGTTAGCTTTAACTGTTTGTGATTTAGCTGCTGCAAGAGCTGCATCAGCAGTTTTTGAAGTTGCTGTTTTAGCAGTAACGTCGCTTGCTAATTTATCAATTTGAGCTTGACTGACAGTTCCAGATTCAACAGGTGTAGTGCTAAATTTAGAAGCGTCGTTAACATCATAGTCATCAACAAAGTTAAAGAAACTTGTTAAGAAGATATTACCGTTAGATTGTTTAAATTGACCGAAGCCAAGACCGAACCATGTGTTATTGGCAGGTGTATATGTTGCCATAATGCCAGCAACACTTACGGCATGGCCCCATTCACCCCCATTGAATAAGAAGGCATTCATTGAATCATAGATAGATTTCTTGAAAGCATCAAGACTAAGATTCCAACCATTTTCAGATGATTTATCGAAGATAGTATTCATATCTTGTTGTGTTAAGTATGTTAATCCCATACCGTTAGCAATGCTGTTGTTTAATGCATTGTCATGACCATCATCAGGATCGTTATTCTTAGATGTATAAGCATCGCCGATTGATTGACCTAATTTTTTAGAACCTTCTGAGACTTCAACTTGTGTGCTACCAAAACGGTCACGCACTTCATTTAATAATTGTTTAGCATATTCATTTAAGTCATCAAGATATTTGTTTAAATCTGATTGGTTGTTAATATGAACAGTTTTATCTTGGTCATTTGAAATGTAGCCGCCATTTAATGCCCATTCTTTTTCAGTTGCAGCTGTTAAACTGTCAATGACATCTTGATAATTAGCGTCAGCTGATGAAGCATCTGAATAAGCCTTTAAGGCATTAATGTAGTCTTGGCTTAAGTTGATGTGATTTTGGTTAGCTTGATGATTACCTTGTTGTTTCTTAGCATCATCTAATGCTTTTTGAGCAGTATCTTTAGCTTTTTGAGCAGCGTCAGCTTTAGCTTTAGCATCATTTTGTTGTTTGTTAGCATCAGTTACGCCAGTTTGAGCGTTATTAACATTGTTTTGTGCGTCAGCAATATTCTTGTCAGCTTGGTCAGCACCTTTTTGAGCATTGTCTTCAGTTGTTTGAGCTTGATCCAAGTTATCTTTGGCATTGCTTAAATTCTTGTCGGCTTCGGCTGAACCTTTGCCATCAAGGTTATTTTGAGCATTATCAACGTTTTCTTGAGCTTTATCAGCATCTTTATCAGATTGGTCAGCACCTTTTTGGGCTTCATCAACGCCAGTTTGAGCATTATCGACATCTGTTTTACCTTTATCAACATCTGTTTTAGCGTTATCAACGTCTTGACCTAATTGGTTATTTGTTTTGTCTTGTTCGTCAACTGCATCTTGAGCGTTATTGATAGATTCATCAGTTGCGTTATCAGCAGTATTTTGCGCATTTTGTTGATTATCAACAGCACTGTTTAAATCTTCTTGTGATTGATTAGCATTTTCTTCAGTTTGACCAGCATTGTCTTTAGAAGCATCGGCTGTGTCTTTAGAAGTATCAGCAGCACTTTGATCTTTGTCAGCTGTATCTTTGGCATTATCAACGTCAGTTTGAGCGTCTTTAATATCGTCATCTAATTTTTGACTGTTAGATTGAACTGTTTGAGTATGAGTTGTTTCAGTTGAGTCGGGTGTAGTTGTTGCAGCGTTTGCCGTTGTTGTAGCACCAACGACAGTAACTCCAGCGATTAATGCACTTGATAATAAAGTAATGTTTGATTTTTTCATAATATAAAATATCCTCCCAATAAATTAATAATTATTTAGCAACCTGTTCAAATTTTAACCCCTCTAATAAAAATCCGAAGCCCATCATTTGTGAACCAGTTACGGAATTAAGTGTAAATGTTTTTTTATCTTTGTCTAAACTAGCTTTCATTGTATAATCATCAAATTTCATGGTAAGTTTACCGTCTTCAATTTCATAAGTACCTTGGTCTGACTTTTTATCAGTTTCAACTTTAGTCACAGTGTTTCCTTTAAACTTCAACTCAAATTTGGAACCACCCATGTCGGAAATATAGCTTCCATCCATCTTATTTGAATTGCCCATCATAAACATAGCCACAATAATAACTATAGCTACTATACTGACACCGGTAATAATATTTGCTTTTTTTGACATTTTTTCTCCATTTTTATAAATTTAATATAATAAATCTTATTTTCTGAACGAATTAAATGCACTGACGGTTGAGGACATAGCTGCCAAGCGTGCATTTGAGGCAATATCTTGTTGTAAGCCTCTCATTTCTTCCTGCATTGAAAGTTGAGTTTCTTGGAATTGTTGTGTTTCTAAAATGTTAAAGGCTTCTTGCAAATCACGTGCCCGAGTTTCATCAATTAATTTCCAAAGACGAAAAATATCGAAATAGTTGTAGAATTTCTCTGGGAATCCTTGCTTGCCTGCAATATAATCTTCATTTGCCATTTCAGCGTCCAAGTCTGCTAAGGCTTGTGTTTTAGATTCATTACCCGGCATAATATAAACAAAATATTTAAAAGCAAATAGCGCGATAACAGCAATGATGAATGGCATCGCCGCACTTGTCTGACTAGTAATCATAAAAAGAACAATTAAAACGACTAATGCGATGATTATTCCTCGAAATTTTTTCTTACCTTTTTCAATCTTAGCCTCTGCTTCACGAATTTGTTGTTGGATAACTGCAGCTCCCGCTGTAACACTTCTTTTTGCCATTAAAAAATCTAAAAGTTCTTCTTTATTCATAATTTTCTCCCTTTTCTTTGAACGAATTATTAACCAACCTTTACCAAACGATCCCTATAAAATCTCCTCCCCCAAAAAAGTAATTTATATCTTGCACTATCTTCACATGATATATTTTATCTCAAAAATATACTCAATACTACCTTTTTATGTAACTTTATAGGTATACTGAGAGCTTTGAAAGTGTGCGCACTTAATTTATCATTAAACATATGGATAAATAGGAGCGATTTATGATTATACTTGTGGGCACTTTCATTCGGAAAAAGCGAAAAGAATTAGGACTTACAATTGAAGAATTGGCAGAAATGGCGGACGTATCCGCCAGCTATTTGGCTCGACTCGAAAGAGGACAATTAGACGATACGAGTACAAGAAAGTTGGAACTAGTTCTGAATGCCTTACAATTAAATTTGGCTGATATATTAATGAGTAATGATTTTAACGACATTTATACGCCCGAATTAATTAACAGATTGAAAAGCATGACCACAGATGATAGAATGCGTATCTCTAAAGCGTTACTGGAAATCTTGAAATAGAAATTGATTAGACATATATTAAATGGGTAGAGAGTGTGTAAAGCATAAAAAAAGACACCATTAATGGTGTCTTGACTAGTCTATTTTATGGTGTTAATTTTATCTCGTATTATGGATTTTATTCAATGTTGTTCCTTTTTCAATATTGTAAAGTATTGATACAAGTGGATTCAAATAGATAAGATTCCATGAAGTATTAATCGATAATTCTCAAAACGCTAATATATATTTATATCGATATTTTGAAGCACTTCACAAAGCAATTTGTGAGGTGTTTTTTTGTATGGATTTTAAGTGTATAAAATATTCTAGTTCGGAATCTACGAAAATTTCTAAATTCAAAACCAACGCGTTTAATGACCTTAATTTTATTGTTTATTCCTTCTAAAGGACCGTTAGTATAATAATAGCCAAAATTATTTTTAATCTCAGAATGGTGACAAAGCAACGTTTCAATACTTTTAAGCATTTCTTCAGAACACCTTTCGGTGTTTCTAACTGTAAAATCATAAGATTTCCAGTCCTTCAACCGAATGGTTGATCTTATTTGGTTCATGAGTTCATATGATTTATTTAGTTCAGGATGAATCGCTAATAAATGATCAACGACATTTGTTTCTGTTGTTAGGTATGGGAAATAAGTCCATTTCTTGAAATTTTTAAAATCTAAGGTTTCAGAAGGTTTTAACAGGAGCTTCCAGTAACGTTTTAGTGCTTTGTAGTCTTGTGATGATTTTGAAAGTTCTTTCATCAGTCTAATTCTAGTTTTAGTGAATCCACGATTCACTGAATTGATAATATGAAAGGTATCTATGATGACAATCGCGTTAGGAAAGACTTCTTTGGCTAGTTTAGGATAGGTATAATTCATATCAGTTACGATAATTTTCACGTTTTTTCTAGCTGCAGCTGAGTAACGATAAAAATAACGTTCTATTTGATAGAATCTTCTAAAAGATAAAAGTTTGATTAATTCATGGTTACTAGCATCCATAAATTCAAAACTCATGGCATCTGTAGCTGATTTGGTACTCTTGACTTCGTCAAGTAGGAGTACTTTAGGTAAAAATTTATAATTAGGTTTAAAATCACGTTCAAAGGTCATTAAAATACGACCTACAAAGGAATCAGGATTCGAAATTTCATTAGCAATATGAGTTAAAGAAACGGATTCCGCTAATTTAGTTAAACAGAGCTGTTTAGATAGATTGGAAATCGTACAATTTTTAGGAACCACACTTGTTTGGACAAGGAAGTATGACTGCCGCTCATGACAGCTAAAGTATCTTCGTTTGAGTGATAAAATGATACATTTACCAAAAAATTTAGGGTAGCGTATGGGTGTTTGACGCCAACTATACCTGATAATCTGTCCTTCGTTTTTAATATCACAATTTGGACAATCCCTTCGGCTGGTAATCAAGAACACGGTTAAATCGAGTGACACCGTCATTAGAAGACTGATAATCAACAATCGTTAGACTACTGTCTTTTATTTTAAGCCAAAATTTAGTATGATTAGGCATGCGGAGAGTTCCATCTTTCTTATTAATTCATCTGTGGTGGTTGAGGGATAATGAACATGGATGAACTCGTAACCAAAAGTCTTATGACTTTTGGCTTTTTTTTGTTATTATACAAAAAAACTGTCATCAGTAATAGTTTTTACACTAGTCCCAACAACAGATAGTACAGAGCCTTTTTATTGTATTTAAAATTTAAAGATATTTCCTTCTATTTGGAATATTCGTTGGGTTTTGGGAGCAACTACTGATAATAACCTAGCTAAAACACAAAGAAAAGTAAAGGGTATATAAACGATTTCTCCTCCCTTTACATTTTTTCATTTTTGCAGAAGGATTAATACAGCAATCGATACTGAAACTTACTGCAAAAATCAATTAAAAGGCCCAAAGGAAGAAGTTAATCAATTTTACACAAAATAAAAATGAGATTACCGTATTTTCACTTAAATCTAATTTTTTTTATTGTCTCAATTTTATAATGCTTTTTGACAACCTCCAAAAGAAAACATATACTTAATTATGAAAACGCTTTTATATAAAACGGAGGCAAACAGATGACACCAGAAATTGAATGGCTAGATACACCAACCGTTTTTCGTGTTGGACAGGTACCAGCTCACAGTGATCATAAGTACTATGCAACTCAAGCAGAAATGTTACAACAAAAAAGTTCATTTGAACAATCTTTGAATGGAACTTGGAAATTTAGTTACAGCACTAATGCAGCAAGTCGACCAAAAAATTTCTATCAGACTGACTTTGATGCAGAACAATTTGACACAATTCCAGTACCACAGCATATTGAATTATCAGGATATGAGCAATTACATTATATTAATACGATGTATCCTTGGGAAGGACATGAATATAGACGACCTGCTTTTTCAGATACTGATTTAAATCAGTATGCTGGAATGTTTAGTGATGCAGAATATAATCCAGTAGGTTCATATTTAAACCATTTTGACTTGGAACCAACTCTTCAAAATAAACGCGTTATTATCCGTTTTGAAGGTGTTGAACAGGCAATGTACGTCTGGTTGAATGGACATTTTCTAGGATACGCAGAAGATAGTTTTACACCAAGCGAATTTGACCTGACACCTTATTTAAAAGATAAGGATAATTGTTTGGCAGTTGAAGTGCATAAACGAAGTTCTGCAGCCTTCATTGAAGACCAAGACTTTTTCCGTTTCTTCGGAATTTTTCGTGATGTGACACTGTTAGCACAACCTGCAACACATTTAGATGATTTTTGGGTGATTCCTGATTACGATAGTGGACAAAAAACAGGACAAGTAGATTTACAACTTCATTTTAGTGGGGCAGAACAACGTGTCCGTGTCACATTCAAAGACCAAGATGCGGTGTTATTTAGCGATGAATTAATGAGTGGGTCAGATGTCGAAAAACACTACAATTTAGCACAACCAGTGACTGCTTGGCAGAATGACCGGCCTTATTTATATACATTACAATTAGAAATTTTAGATGCTGATGGGCAATTAATTGAAATTATCCAACAACCAGTTGGTTTTCGCAAAATTGAAATTAAGAATCGCGTGATGTTATTAAATGGTGAACGATTAATTATCAATGGTGTTAATCGTCATGAGTGGAACCCTAAATCAGGAAGAACCATTTCAGATAATGATGAAGCTTGGGATGTTGACTGTATGCAACGTAACAATATTAACGCAGTTCGGACGTCACATTATCCAGATCGATTATCTTTTTACAATCGTTGTGATCAGGCTGGTATTTATATGATGGCTGAAACCAACTTAGAATCACATGGTTCTTGGCAGAAAATGGGTGAAGTTGAGCCTTCTTGGAATGTGCCCGGCTCATCGGATCAATGGGAAGCAGCCGTTTTAGACCGCGCTAAAAGTAATTTTGAGTTATTTAAAAATCATCCCTCAGTTTTATTTTGGTCATTGGGTAACGAATCATACGCCGGCAGTGTCTTAGCGAAAATGAATGAGTACTATAAACAAAAAGATTCGACACGTTTAGTTCATTATGAAGGTGTTTTCCGTGCGCCTGAATACAAAGATGTCATTTCAGATGTTGAAAGTCGGATGTATGCAACACCAGCCGAAATTAAAGACTATCTAGAAAATTCACCACAAAAACCATTTATCTTGTGTGAGTATATGCATGATATGGGTAATTCATTGGGCGGGATGAAATCATATATTGATTTATTACAACAATATGAATCCTATCAAGGTGGTTTCATCTGGGACTTTATCGATCAAGCATTGTTAGTTGAAGATCCCGTCACAGGTCAAAATGAGTTGCGTTATGGTGGCGATTTTGATGATCGACCATCTGATTATGCATTTTCGGGTGATGGACTCGTTTTTGCCACACGTAATGAAAAACCAGCAATGCAGGAGGTAAAATACTATTATGGCACAGATAAATAAGCAGTTAACTGTCATTTACGGAGATGTCACACTCGGTTTAAAAGGAAATGATTTTCATTATATTTTCTCCTATCAAACGGGTGGCCCAGAATCTTTTAGAATTCAAGGTAAAGAGTGGCTTTATCGCTCACCAAAACCGACTTTTTGGCGTGCAACAACGGATAACGATCAGGGGAGTCAGTTTCCAGTAAAGTCAGGGATGTGGTTGGCCGCTGATCAATTCAGTAATTGTCAATCAGTTAAAGTTGCTATTAATGGTAAACCAATTGCGTTACCGATTGCACCAGAAAATAATCGTTACACTAACCATGAAGTCGCTGAAAAAGTGGCTATAAGTTATATCTATAACACACTGACTGTGCCGCAAACGCAAGTGACGGTCACTTATACTGTTGAAGCAACCGGAAAAATGAATGTTGCAGTTTCATACCAAGGAAAAGCTGGATTACCCTCATTACCTGTTTTTGGGTTGCGATTTATTATGCCCACACCAGCGACTCGTTTTTGTTACCAAGGATTATCAGGAGAAACTTATCCAGATAGAATGGCCGGAGGAATTCCAGGCCGATATGAAGTTCAAGGGTTACCAGTGACACCATACTTAGTTCCGCAAGATTGTGGTGTGCATATGCAAAATGATTGGGTAACTGTTTATCGACAGTCTGTTCTGGATAATCGTATGCAACAGGCTTCTGAAACGGGTTTAACATTCAGTGCGGTTGATCAACCAATTGCGTTTAGTTGTTTACCTTATACAGCTGAAGAATTAGAAAATGCGACACATCATAGCGAATTACCAGCGGAACATCGTACCGTTTTATCGATTCTAGGCGCCGTTCGAGGTGTTGGTGGTATTGATAGTTGGGGTAGTGATGTTGAGGATGACTATCAAATTGATGCGATGAAGGATATTGCTTACCAATTTAATATCACATTTGATTAATTTGCCTATCTACCATAACTATAGTAGACTGTAAATAATTAATAAACAGGGAGTGTGAAGTGCATTGGTAAATACAAATCGTTAATCGAATAACTGTCGACTAAACAAGGGACGAAGTGTGTCTTTTTATGCATGTTGACTATTCAAACGGTTTGCAATATCAATTCTTTTTCACATCTGAAAGAACCACTTTTTTTGATGGATAACGATTGAAGAGCATATAACTGTATGCTCTTTTTTTGTAGAATCAAATGGATAGTTTAGCGGTCGACCTCACAAAGAAATGAGGTAATTACTATAGGAACAATACAAATTAAACAATTAAGTTTTCAATATGATGGACAATTAGCACCAATTTTTAAAAATGTTGATTTACAATTAGATGCCAGCTGGAAGTTAGGTCTAATTGGTAGAAATGGTCGCGGAAAAACGACTTTATTTAGAATTTTACAAAATCAATTACAGTACCAAGGAAAGATTAGAACAGATTTAGAATTTCAGTATTTTCCTCAAACAGTTGTTAAACCAGAAGAGTCAGTGTGGCTGGTTATCAAGAGTATCACAGACTTACAAGACTATGATCAGTGGCAAATTTTAATCGAATTAGATAAACTTGGACTATCTGAAAAATTATTGACGGAACCATTTAATCAATTAAGTCCAGGACAGCAAACTAAGATATTATTAGCCAGCTTATTTGTTGGCGAAGGTAAATTTCAATTAATAGATGAACCGACTAATCATTTAGATGAAAACGGTCGAAAAATTATTTCTGATTATCTAAGACAAAAACAAGGATTTATTTTAATCAGTCATGATCGTTATTTTTTAAATAATATTATTGATCATGTTATTTCAATTGATCGCGCTAAAATCAGTCAATTTAAGGGTAATTATAATACGTGGGCTGACGAAAATACGTCACGAAATAATTGGGAATATAATGAAAAAGAAAAATTACAACATGATATTAAACGATTAGAAGGTGCTTCACGGAAAAAATCGGGTTGGGCTAATCAGACTGAGGCGAAAGTATCTGGTGCGACAGACAGAGGATTTATTAGCCACAAGGCAGCTAAATCTATGAAACGGGTACTAAGTATTAAAAAACGTGCCGATAAAGCAGTAGAAGAGAAAAAATCTTTACTTAAGAATATTGATGTGGCAGATCTTTTAACGTTGAATTTTGAAAAATTAGTGTCAGATAAGACTTTACTAGAGGTAATTGGCTTATCAGCATTTCGTAAACAATTGCCGGTAAATAAACCGGTAGATTTTAAATTAAAGATGGGAGAGCGCGTTATTCTTCAGGGTGAAAATGGTTCTGGTAAATCGAGCGTTATCGCTGCTATACTAGGTCAATTAAAGTATCAAGGGCAATACAAATTTGCAACACCTTTAAAAGTGAGCTGGTTACCGCAAAATTTTGATGGTTTATCTGGTTCTTTACAAGAATTCGCTGCAGAAAAAAATGTTTCTTATTCTTTAATGTTGGATACATTAAGAAAACTTGGTTTTGAACGTTATGAATTTGATAAAGATATCAGTCAAATGAGCATGGGCCAAAAGAGAAAAGTGGCTTTGAGTCGTTCGTTGGTTGAACCAGCAAATATATATATTTGGGATGAGCCACTTAATTATCTAGATGTTATCACGCGTCAACAAATTCAAGATGTTATTCTGGCTTTTCAACCACCGATGTTAATCATTGATCATGATAAAGAATTCGTTGAAAAGGTTGGAACAAAATTCGTTGAGATTGAACATTATTAGTGAATGGTTAATTAAAGGCATCCAATTTATACGTCTATTGATATCAAGATAGTCGTAATGATATACTGTTAAGAGCATAGTTATTTTAACTGTATACTGATTAGCGGGGCATACAGAATTAAAATCGACGTAAGTTGAATAATAAAAGATCAACTTTATTTGAAGGCATGTATTCATAATATGAATCTTTAACTTTGAAAGAAATTGTTAATTAATAGAGCAAGGAGGAAACATTAATGGCTGATAAAGCAAAGACTGATAGAGATAAAATGCTAGAAATTATCAAAAAGAAACAAACTGATGGCGGAAACTTCAATAAGAAGGCTACTGCTAGAAATGATCGTACTAAAATGCGTAAGGGTCCTAAGATTTTTAAATAGAGGTTTAGACTTAGCTCAGATAAATATCTGGGCTATTTTTTTAATCATTAAAATCTAGCATACTTTTACTGAATCAATTCCAATATATCTGCAGTAACTTCTTCAGCTGTAGCAGGACTACCACTACTAATCCATTGCAACATCGTTCGTAGAACGCCACCAAGAATGAACGTTTTTTGAGTATTATTTAGCCGACTGATACTAGGCGTATCTTTAAGAATCTTTTCAAAATAAGTATAAAAAGAATCTTCCAATAAATAAACAATATCATTTTTAATTAGGATATCCATAAATTCAGAATCATTATGCCAATAGTTAAAAGCTAGCTTGAAAATGTTTTTCAAACTAATTTCTGTTTGATTGGACTTGAGTTCGGCGTAAAACTGGTCAAATAAGTAATCGGACCGAGTTAGTAAAATCGCGTCCTTATTTTCAAAATTACGATAGAAAGTCAGCCGGGCAACTCCGGCTTTTTTTGTGATTTCAGTTATTGTGATTTCTTGATAAGATTTTATTTTTAATAAGTCAATTAAAGAATCAATAATCAAATTTTTACTTAATTTTGCTTGGTTATTTTCCGTCATTTTTTATATCTCCTTGAAGTGTAACAAATAACACGATTTTGTATCTTGTAAATCACGCGATAAATGATTAATATAAGTGTAACAAATGTAACACTTATAGCAAGAAAGATAAATGACACTTGAAGTATTTTATATAAAGTCATTAAAGTCGGAAAATTTATTAAACTAATTAAAAGAGGTTATTGAACATGAAAAAAATTTGTATTATATTTGATCATCCCTACACTGCAGACGCTGGATACAATGAATTGCACAATAGGAGTTATTCAGCGGCATTACTAGTTAGTGCTAAAGCAGCGTATGAAAAAGAGGGCTGTATTGTGGACGTAATTGATTTGCATAAAGATGGGTTTGATCCTGTAATGCACCAAGAAGACCTAATATCTTGGCGTAAGAAGATACCAACGGATTCTATGACGGCGAATTATCAAGAACGCCTCATGGCTGCAGATGAGCTTGTCTTTATTTTTCCAATCTGGTGGGAATCTATGCCAGCTATGATGAAGGGATTCTTTGACAAAGTTATTGCTAAAGGGATTCTTTATACAGAGCAGGAAAATAAAAAATTATTTAAAAATGAGATGGTTCATTTAAAGAAAGTTAAAATGGTTACAACTATGTCAACACCAGGTTGGATTTATCGAACTATCTTTGGAAATCCTGTGACTAAAATGGTATTTAGGGGAACATTCCGGAAGATGGGGTTTAACCAGTTGAAATGGTTTAACTTTGCTGCAGTTCAAGGAATGAAACTTGAAAAACGACAACAGTTGTTGAAGAAGTTTGAAAATAATATTGTGAAGTAAGAGGGTTCAACCTGATTGGGTAAATACAATTAGGTTGGCTCTTTTTTAATATCACTAGAACCGAATCTTTTGAATTTAGTTCAGTTAATTTAAGTAGTATAATACAATTGAATTATTAAGGAAGAAAAGGGCGTCAAATAGTGAATGGAGGGGCAAAATGATGACAGAACATGAAAAATTATTGGCAGGTCAAGATTATGATTATCGCGACCCAGAATTACAGGGTATGATTGCGGCGGGTAAAGAATTAGTCACTATAATCAATACGACAACTGACCTAGAGAAAAGAGCAACAGCAATTCACGAGTTGTTAGGGAAATCTGGGGAAGGACTCGTTATTAATGGTCAATTTAATACAGTTTATGGTAAACATATCACTGTTGGTGATGATGTTTTTATTAACGGTAATTGTACATTTCAAGATTCAAACAAAATCACATTAGGAGATCGTGTCATTGTCGCGCCAGACACGAAGTTATATTGTGGTGAACATGCATTAGATGCAACAAAACGTTTTGGAAAAAGACAAGATGGTAGTCGTTATTTAATTACTTATACTAAACCAATTACAATTGGAAACGATGTGTGGATAGGTGGAAATGTCACGATTATTGGTGGCGTTCATATTGGGGATAATGTGATTGTAGCAGCTGGTGCAGTGGTGACAAAAGATGTTCCTGACAATACAGTAGTGGGCGGCGTGCCCGCCAAAGTTATCAAACAATTAGAGCCATTAAAATAAGAAAATTTTTATATTAGGTGAGAGGAATGAGCAGGCTATTTTAGCATTTTTGCCTAGTATTAGATAATCAGCTAAATTAAAGAAACCTAAATTAGGTTGTAGGAGGGAAAAGTTAATGACAAGTATTGATGTTTTTGCACACGTTTTACCACCACATTTTTATAACGAGATGTTAGCTATTCAGCCGAACTTGCCAGAAAAAATGCCATTTATTAAACATCCCATATTGATTGATATTGAACAAAGACGCCTATTACGGAACAGAAATGTCCAACAAGTTATCTCAGCAGTCAACGTGAATCCTGAGGACTACGTAGGGCCAGAACAAGCAGCGGCATTATGCTGGCAAGCTAATAACGAAATAATTGAAATGGTTCAACAAAATGCAGACTTGTTTAAAGCGGGTATTGCAATGATACCTCTAAATAACATCGATGAAGCAACACGTATTATAAAAGAACAAGTGCTAAAAAATTCAGAATTAGTTGGCATTCAGTTATTTACGCGTGCCCTTGGAAAAAGTATTGCTGCAAAGGAATACCGGGTTATTTTTGAAATGGCTGCACAATTAAATATCCCAATTCTGTTACACCCAATTTTTGATGATCGTAAACCAGACAATAATATTATTTTTAGTTGGGAATATGAACTAGCGCAAGCAATGTTGCAATTAGTACAGTCAGGAATTTTTAATGACTATCCTACACTTAAAGTAATTGTTCATCATGCTGGGGCAATGGTGCCTTATTTTGCTGAACGAATTAACCATATTCTATCACCAGAACAGGCAGCTGATTTTAAACGTTTCTATGTAGATACTGCATTATTGGGCAATCCTAAAGCATTAGGGTTAGCAATTGATTATTATGGTGTTAGCCACGTACTGTTTGGAACTGATGCACCGTTAGGGATTGCGCCAGCTGGAGCAACGGATGCCATAATTGAAGCTTTAGATCAGTTGAATCTTTCGAAAGATGATC
The DNA here is from genome assembly GCF_056781955.1 of Dellaglioa sp. CoH-57-MRSF-20. Next base: position 242,864 of record NZ_JBXAXV010000003.1, on the reverse strand, counting down.
GAGCCCTGATTAATTATGGAAATTATAATCGTTTGATGGGATTGGGTGAATAAATGATAGAACTTAAGAATGCCCCATTATTAAGACTATTCAAACTTAAAATTAAGCTATCTGATCGTGAAAGATTTGAAAAAGCAGGGATGATTAATTTAACGACCTCAATTCAGCAAGAAAAAGGAACTTTGGCGATGTACAGTGTACATTTGGATGAGGCGGGTACTGAAAATATTGTGATTGAATCTTATCAAGACGAAGATCAATATCAAAAACATGCAAATTCGGCTCAATTTAAAATGTTTAGTAATATCGCATCTCAGGCAGTAATTGAAAAATCGATGATTAATTTATCCCCAGAATTACTGTTAGAAAAAACAACAGCCTTGCATGAATTGAAGCCTGACAGAGCTATACTCAAAGTAACAAGTATTGAAATAGAGCCGAATAGGGTTAAAGAATTTAGAGAAGTTTCATTGAATACTATGAAACAATCATTTGAAAATGAAGCAGGACTCTTAGTGACATACATTGCTTCTGTAGATGGAGATTTAAATCAATGGATTTTCGTTGAAATTTACCGGAGTGACGAGGATTACCAAGCTCATTTACAAACAATGAATTTTAAAAAATATGTAACAGAGACGAAAAAAATGGTGCTTAATAAACGAATAGAGACACCTGTAGCAGATGTTTTAGTTAATCAGGGTGGATTATTTTTTGAAAAATGAAGATAGAGCGGTAATCAAGTTAGTCGATTACAGTGCTATCTTTTTAATTTTCCGTAAACAAAAGAGGTGCTGATAAATTTTATCAGCACCTCTTATTAATAATCGAGTATCAATATAATTTAACCCCAGCGATTTGATTTTCTGGGTAAAACCATTAAAATAAAGAACCAAATACTACCGACTAATGGAACGAATTGGATTAAAATCCACCAACCAGAACGATCAGTATCATGTAAACGACGAACTGAAACAGCAAAGTTTGCAATCCAGACGATAAACATAACAATATTTCGACTTGTCATAAAAGTAAGTTCACTAAAATTATAAATCGAATCGATAGGATGGCCAACGAGTGACGTATAAAAATAAATAATAATTGCTCCTAGAATACTATTAATAATCGTAGGCCACCAATAGTCTGATCTATTCGATGTGTCAGAAAAATTAAAAATATTTTCCCAGAAATTTTTGTATGATTGAACCATATGCTTAATCCTCCTTTTTAAAACGTTTTATTTAGTTAAAAGACATCGTTAGATTATTAAATTAGTTAATCTGACGATGTTTATTTAATTATAGTATAAATAAATAGAAATTTATATTGATATGCTTGGTGCCAGAAATAATCAGCTAGTTGACTTAAGAAAATAATTATTATATTATGAAGTTAACTTCACATGAAGTATATTTCATATTGAAAGGTGTTCATTATGCAAAATAAAGTTAAAGAATACAGAACTAAGCTTGAATTAACACAGGAACAGTTAGCTGAGAAAGTTCAAGTTTCTAGTCGAACAATTATCTCACTTGAAAAAGGTAAATATAAGCCATCTATAATGTTGGCCTATCGTTTGAGTTTATTGTTTGATTGTCAGATTGAAGCGTTATTTCAGCTAAAGGAAAATTTAGAGATGGAGGAGAATTAAAATGAAAATCTATAGTTATCGACATTTTTTTGTAGGTTTATTTTTTATGTTTGTGGGGATTGCCTCAATTTGGATAATGAACTTAGATTTTAAAGATGCTTTTGATTGGTCAAAATTGATTAGATCATTTATTAATGTTGTCTTATCATTTGGAATTGCGGCCTATCAATTTTATATAACTTTTTCTAAAAAAGGACTGAAAGAAGAACAGCTGGAGAATGTGGATGAACGAAATAAGTTAATTGATCAGTCTGTGAACGCAATGATTGGAAAAATTATGAATAGCATGATTTTAATTCTAGCGTTTGGGTTTATCATTTTGTGGGCATTTCTAAAAGTAAGTACGTTATTATGGATTGGTGCACTACTTTTCTTTTTGTATACGAATATAATAATCATTTCAATAATATTAGCGATATACTACGAGAAAAAGCTTTAATAATAGAGGCGTAACAGGTTAGGAGATTTTTGGCATGAAGAAAAATATGTTAATATCAATCGGTTTTTTGATGGTAGTTTTTTTAGGTATCTTAGGATTTAAAACATTAATTCAAGTTAAAGATACACAACCGGCTAGTTGGGCAGAAATCAGTCGAATTCAACCGACAGAAAATATAAAATTAACCCAAAAATACAAAATTAACGCAGGAACAAATGGCTTACCAGTCCAAGCAAAAATAGTCGTCGGTGGTGATGCTATATTACCGCATAAAAATTATGCTACACCCGCTGATTGGACCATTAAAAAAGGGTCCAAAGATGCATCAAATATGAAAGTTGTATTTAATCTTAAAAATTCGAAAGTACGTGGCACTAAGGTACAATTAAATACGTCAGATGCGTATTCTGGAGGACCAATGCCTGCCACGGTTCCAATTGAGATTGGACAAATTCAAGGCAAATTACAAGAAGAATATGGTCATTTTAAGGAAACGGCAACTATTGAAATTGGAGATAACACTTGGTATCTAAGCGTTATCCTTGAACCTAAAGTTAATTCAATTCACTATCTTTATTATCGAATTGAAGACACAAGTAGTGTTAGTGATTCGACAATTGTCGTTGATTATATGACTAAACTTAGGGCAGCTCAACAAAATCCCGCGGGACTAATGAATGATTTGGGTGATGTTGAAGCGGTCATTAAAACACTTTCTAAAACATCTGTGGCGTCTTAACCTATGCTATAATTTAAAGACATAGAATTATCTGAGAAAATGAGCAAAGAGAAAGGATTATATGAATCCACAATCAGTTTTAAAAGAAAAATTTGGGTACGACAATTTTCGCCAAGGTCAAAAAGAAGTTATTGATCGTATTCTAACGGGTGAAGATGTTTTAGCTATTATGCCTACAGGCGGCGGAAAATCGCTATGTTACCAAATTCCAGCACTTATATTAGATGGACTAACGTTAGTGATATCTCCTTTAATTTCTTTAATGAAGGATCAAGTTGATGCTTTAAATGAAAATGGCATTCCAGCAACCTTTATCAATAGTACGCTAGATTACACGGAGGTTCGTGAACGCTTTAATCAAGCTGCTCGTGGTGAAGTTAAGTTACTTTATGTGTCACCAGAACGATTAGATTCTGATGGTTTTATGGCAGATTTAGCGGAATTAAGAATTGATCTTGTCGCTATTGATGAAGCGCACTGTATCTCACAATGGGGGCACGATTTCCGTCCTAGTTATTTACGCTTAACGGAAACGATTCAACGTTTGAATTCGAATCCGACGATTATTGCATTAACAGCGACAGCGACAACTCAAGTAGCTGCGGATATTATGCAACGATTATCGATTATACATGAAGTTAAAACTGGGTTTTCACGTGAAAATTTAGCCTTCCAAGTCGTTAAAGATCAAAATAGTGATCGTTTCTTACTCGAGTATTTAAAGGGACAGAAACAACAATCTGGTATTATTTATGCAAGTACGCGTAAAGAAGTCGAACGGTTAACGAAATTAATAAAAAAAGCTAAGATTAAAGTGGCGATGTATCACGGCGGGTTGCAAGAAGATGAACGTCGTCAGAATCAGGAAGACTTCTTGTACGATCGTGTTCAGGTAATGATTGCGACGAATGCATTTGGGATGGGAATTGATAAAAGTAATGTTCGATTTGTAATCCATGATCAGATACCTGGTAGTTTAGAAGCTTATTATCAAGAAGCCGGACGTGCTGGACGAGATGGCTTGCCAAGTGAAGCAATTTTACTTTTTAATTTAAAAGATGTTCAGATTCAACATTTTTTCATTGACCAATCTGAAATGGATGATGTTAATAAAAAACATGAGTATTTAAAATTACAAGAAATGACGCAATACGCAAACACGCAACAGTGTTTACAACAGACAATTGTGAATTATTTTGGCGATGAAGCACCAGAATGTGGCCGTTGCGGCAATTGCTTGGATACACGAGATGCACAAGATATTTCGATTGATGCCCAAAAGGTTTTATCATGTGTAAAACGGATGGGTGAACATTTTGGTAAAGGGTTAGTCGCACAAGTTTTAACAGGTTCAAAAGTCCAAAAGGTGATGCAGTTTAGATTTGATGAATTACCTACGTATGGACTGATGAAAGATCAATCGCAGAAGGAAGTTTCTGGATTGATTGATTATTTAGTTGCGTCAGGTTTTTTACAGGCTTCAAGCGGCCAATATCCGGTTCTGCAACTTGCTGCAGAAGGAGTTGGCGTCTTAAAAGGTGAAACTAAAGTTACACGTAAAATGGCTGTAAAAGTTAAACAAGCATTACCTGAAGATAATGAACTATTTGAAGAATTAAGACAATTACGTCGCGAATTAGCAGAGGAACAAGGTGTACCGCCATTTGTTATCTTCTCTGATAAAACGTTATATTCAATGTGTGAGGTTATGCCGGAAACGTTAACTGATATGTTGGATGTTAAAGGTGTTGGTGAAAGTAAATTGGAAAAATATGGTGAGTTGTTCTTAGATATATTAAACGCAGAAGATTAAATTCTTGAAGGAGAGTTCATATGACAATTTATGAGTATTGGCAAGCATTTAAAAAGGCAAATAAAATTGAACATGATAATTATGATGCATGGTCATTTGGCGTCACTAAGAAAGAAACGTTAGAATTAGGTAAATTAGTTTTAGATGGTCTTAAAACAGGGACATCGTCAGCTTATAATTTATATTTTGATGAAGAACCTTTACCAAAAGTTGGCGATTACAATGTCATTGTTGATTATAAAGATAATCCAATGGCGATTACGAAAACAATAAAAGTTTATGTGACACCATTTAACGAAGTTACAGAAGAGCATGCTTTTCTTGAAGGCGAAGGCGATAGAAATTTAGCTTATTGGCGAAGTGTTCATCAATCTTTTTTTGAAGAAGAATTAGAAAGTGTTAATAAGACATTTGATGAGACAATGCCAGTGGTTTGTGAGGAATTTGAATTAGTTTTTCCGATTGAAACAACGGAGGTTTAAGCAAATGAAAATCGAACACGTTGGTTTATGGGTAGAAAATCTTGAAGCAATGCGTGATTTTTATGTGACTAATTTTAAGGCAACTTTTGGTGTGCGTTATGACAATGGGACTAAAGGATTTTCGTCATACTTTTTGAGCTTTCCAGATGGTCAAGCAAGATTAGAAATTATGACGAGAACGGATATTACAGATCGCTATCCTGATGGATTTGGTTATGCACATTTAGCCTTTTCTGTTGAGAATCATGTGACCGTTGATCAAATGGTGATTGATTTTAAAAAATCTGGAATAGAAGTTGTTAGTGGCCCTCGGACAACAGGGGATGGCTATTATGAAGCAGTCATTTTGGACCCTGAAGGAAACAAAATTGAACTTGTAGGTTAAAAAATAAGATTGAATCACGAGAAGGTCACCCCGGAAATGGGGTGACCTTTTTGAGTTTGAAATTTAATTTGGTGCATACTGTATGAGTCGGCTATAATTAATGAAAACGGTTAAATAGAAATGGAGATAAGAACAATGAATTTTGGAATTATTGGTTACGGTAATATTGCAAAGCGATTTTATGAAAGTATTCGATATACAAAAAATGGACAAGTTACAGCAATTGGATCAAAGTCATTATTTAATGACGATGTGTTTAAAGCGAATAATCCAGATATAACCATTTATGATTCATATCAAGCTCTTTTAGGCGATGATTCGATTGATGGCGTTTATATCGCATTGCCACATATGTTGCATAAAGAGTGGTCACTAAAGGCGTTGAAGCTAAATATTCCGGTATTTTGTGAAAAACCGGCTGTACTAACAACGACAGATATGAAAGAAATTGAATTAGCTTCAAGTGAAAATCAAACCTTATTTGTTGAAGCGTTTAAAACAAAATTTAACATCGGTATGGATCATTTAAAACAAGATTTAGCTTCAATCGGACCCATCCAAACCATGTCAGCTAACTTTTGTTCTAATGCCATTCCATCTCAAAAAGCAACTTCATATTTACTTCAAAAAGGACAGGGTGGTGCTTTGAACGATATCGGTACTTATCCAATTGGTTTTGTGTTAGAAATTTTAGGTTCAGATATTTCGCATATTGAATCAAAATTAGACATGCATAATGGGATTGATGAAAAATTTTCAGCAACGATACATTTTGAAAAAGGCGCTCAGGCACTCATTGAAGGCGCAATAAATGAAGCTAAACCGCGAGTTGCGATTATTGTTGGGCAACAAGGTCGTATCGTTATTCCAATGTATAATCGAATTGAAAAATATACGATTGAATTAAATGATGGACAAAAAATTAATCGGGACTATAGTATCGTTGGAGATGATATGACGCTTGAAATTCAAGCTTTTATTAATCTAGTTGAAATTGGTGCAAAGACTTGTGAGCGACATAGCCTACAGGATACGTTTAATATTATTCAGGTTATTGAAAAAATAAGGCAAGGTGAGTAAGCCTTTAAACTAACTTTGACAGCGCTTACTATATTTGATATACTTAATTTGTCAAATAAGGGCTGTAACTGATTCGATCAGGCATTACCTATTGATAACTATTTGTTTAGTTATCAATAGGTAATTTTTTTGAAAAAAACTAGTAAAACCTCTATTTGAAATAGTTCACAGATACATAAGTTAAACAAAAAACTTTGAAGGAGTGTATTAATATGTATAAAACAGATTATCCAAAAGGGTTTAAAAAAGGTTTCTTATGGGGTGGCGCAACAGCTGCAAACCAAGTTGAAGGTGGCTGGGATTTAGATGGCAAAGGGATGACTACTGCTGAAGTTATTCGTAAATCTGAAAAAAGAACAGAAATGAATCTTGGTTCTGTCACAATGAAAGTCATTGAAGAAGCGATGGACGATAAAACCACTGACCATTATCCAAAACGTCGTGGGATTGATTTCTATCATAATTATAAAGAAGATATTAAATTATTTGCAGAAATGGGTTTTAAAACATACCGGATGTCTATGGCATGGGCACGAATTTTTCCAAATGGTAATGAAACGGAACCCAATGAAGCTGGGTTAGCATTTTATGACCGCGTTTTTGATGAGTTAGCTAAGTATGATATTGAACCTGTTGTCACATTATCGCATTATGAAATGCCACTTGATTTGACAGTTAAACAAAATGGGTGGGTAAGCCGTGACACAATTGCTAGTTTTACACATTACACGGACGTTGTACTTAACCGTTTTAAAGATAAGGTTAAATATTGGTTAACGTTTAACGAAATTAATGTTAGCTCATTTGGTTTCATGGAAACGGGTGCTGTTGACAGTGAATTAACACAGAGAGAACAATTACAAATTCGGTATCAAGCTGTTCATCACCAATTTATCGCAAGTGCTTTGGTAGTTGAACAAGCACGGAAAATTAATCCTGATTTTGTGGTAGGTTGTATGCTTGCTAGAATGCAAACTTATCCATCAACGCCTAATCCAGCAGATGTTCGTGCCGCTCAAGAAAATGATAATTTAAACTTGTTCTTCACCGATGTTCAAGTCCGCGGCGAATACCCTGAATACATGAACCGCTATTTCAAAGAAAATGATGTTCATATTGTGATGGAGCCAGGGGATGAAGCTATTCTTAAAATGGGCAAAGTTGCGTTCCTTAGTTTTAGTTATTATATGTCAACGGTCACTTCAGCTGGCAAAACGGGTGATACATCGTTAGGAAATATGATTAATGGTGAAAAAAATCCTTACTTAGAAACAAGTGACTGGGGTTGGCAAATTGATCCCATTGGATTAAGAATCACATTGAATGCAATGTGGGATCGTTACCGTGTGCCACTATTTATTGTTGAAAATGGAATTGGGGCCCTAGATAAGTTAGGCGATGATGGCAAAGTTCATGATGACTATCGCATTAAGTATCTTGAAGAACATATCATTCAAATGAAAGAAGCTGTTATGGATGGTGTTGATTTAATGGGGTACACAATGTGGGGCTGCATTGATTTAATTAGCGCATCAACTTCAGAAATGAGTAAACGTTATGGGTTCATTTATGTTGATCAAGATGACGATGGAAATGGCTCATTGAAACGTTACAAGAAAGATAGTTTTGATTGGTATAAACAAGTTATTGAGACAAATGCTAGTGATATATAAAGGGAGATAATATGATGAATTTAGATGAAATAAAGAATGGGTTAGTTGTTTCTTGTCAGGCACTAGAAGGTGAACCATTATTTAGTTCATTTATCATGGGGAGAATGGCCCTTGCAGCTGAGATGGGTGGTGCTGTGGGGATACGAGCAAATTCAGTTTCTGATATTGTAGAAATTAAAAAACAAGTAAAATTACCGTTGATTGGCATAATCAAACGAGATTATGCAGATTCAGAAGTCTATATTACAGCAACGATGAAAGAAGTAGATGAATTACTGGAAACTGACGCTGAGATTATTGCATTAGATGCAACGGTTAGACAACGGCCTCATAATGAAAAGGTAACTGATTTAGTCAATAAAATTCATGAAGGAAATAGATTAGCCATGGCAGATATTTCTAATTATGAAGAAGGCGTTATGGCTGAAAAAAATGGATTTGATATGGTTTCTACAACGATGTCAGGATATACAGAATATACGGACGAAAGGGATAGCCCAGATTTTGATTTACTAGAAAAGTTAATTAAAAATCTTAAAATCCCTGTTATTATGGAGGGTCATACAACGACTCCAGAAGAAGTTAAGAGAGCATTTGATATTGGCGCATTTTCGGCAGTTGTCGGTGGCGTTATTACAAGACCTAAACAAATAACACAACTATTTGTTGATAAAATAAGTTAAATAAATCTTCTAATGATTGATGAACAGCGAATATGCTGTGAATTGTTATTAGAAGATTTTTCTGTAATAATAGGGTTAAAATTTACTCTAATTAAAATTAATCCAATTCAATTAATGTTAATAAAATAGCTTTATTTTACTGTGTTTATAGAAAATAAATTTCTATTTAACAAATCATGACATAAGTGGTATTCTTATAACATGATAAAAACTGAGAGAGAAAAGATGTCAGATGGTGAACCGTATGAGCAGTTGGATCCTGAACTAGTTGAACGACGAGAACTGATTCGGAGAAAACTGCGGACAATTAACCAGCTTGACGATAATAAGCAACAAAATACAAATATTAAAGCATTATTGGCTGATTCCGGTGAAGACTTTTGGGCCGAAACGGGAATCGAATTTGATTATGGATTTAATATTCATATCGGAAATCACTTTTATGCGAACTACCATTTAACGATGTTGGACACTTGTCCAATCACAATTGGTGATCATTGTTACATTGGACCAGACGTTGGATTTTACACGCCAGTACACCCCTTATCTGCAAAATTACGTGATGCGGATGTTGAAATGGGTAAACCAATTACGGTTGGTGATAGTGTCTGGATGGGTGGACACGTCACGATTTTACCAGGAGTTACGATTGGTAATCGAGTCGTTGTCGGCGCTGGATCTGTGGTCACAAAATCGTTTGGTGATGATCTCGTAATTGCGGGTAACCCGGCACGAATTATTCGTTATCTAGATGATAACGGTGACGTGAGTCCAGGTAAGTGATTCGATAGAATATTATAATTTACGTTATGAGTATTTGTATAAGATAGCAAAGCTAACAAGCACGCTGTGCAGATATCCCTAGTGGAGAAACTGTATCAGTGTGCTTTTTTTGTGCAATTAAAAGCAGAATTATCGGAGTGAGTACGGCGATGAATTAAAGATCGTGCTCTAAAATTTAGGAGGAAATTTTTATTTTAGAAAAACAGAATATCGACAAAAAAATGTTTTTACCGACTGTGGCATTATTTATTTTAGTATCAGTTGGATTATTACTCGGTGGGTCTGGTTTGAAGGCAGAATTAGGTTCAATAATGGATGCTATTACGGCCCACTTGAGTTGGGCTTACCTTGGTATCTATATTCTCAATTTTGTTTTCTTTTTATATATTGCATTAAGCCATTATGGCAAAATTACATTGGGTAATAAAGGCGAAAAGCCGGCATACAGTGATTTTAAATGGGGTAGTATGGTATTTGCGACGGCCATTGATGCCAGTATTTTAATGCTTAGCATGGTTGATCCACTTCGCTACGTGCAACAACCTTTGTTTGGTGCTAAAGCGATGTCTCCTGCTAATTATCAAAATGCTCACATGTTAGGTCAATTTGATTGGGGTCCAATGGCGTGGATGATGTTTGCATCTTCAGCTGTAATTATTTCATACGTTATGTACGTTAAAAAAGCGAAAGTTATGTGTGTTAGTGATGTGATTCCTATGTTAAAAGGGGATCAGCCTTATAAAAAAATCTTACGAAAAATAATTGATTTTCTTGTCGTTTTCGGTATTATGGGCGGTGTTGGTTCATCAGTTGGGATGGAAATACCTGTATTATCAAAAATTATCGCAACATTAACGGGAGTCCAAGATACAATACTTTTAAAATTAGCATTATTTGTTGTCCTGTTCAGCATTTTCACGTTAACCATGTTTAAAGGAATTAAGGGTGGGATTGATCGATTGAGTTCAGCTCATATTTGGACAGCCATTGGCTTTTTGTTAATTGTTCTGTTAGTTGGACCAACGGTTTATATTTTGAAGTCAGAAGGTAACAGTCTTGTACTGATGGTTACTCAGTTTGTAGCAATGAGTACAGGGACAGCTTCAGGATTAGGTCATGCGATTGACCCTGTTAAATCGGAAACTATTTTCTATTGGGGTTGGTGGTTAACTTTCATGCCATTCATGGGCTTATTCATTGCTAGAATTTCGCGTGGACGAACGATTCGTCAGGTGATATTAGGGATGCTTGCGTATGGTGCTTTAGGATGTATGAGTTTCTACGCAATCTTAGGTGGTTATTCACTCTATTTACAACAAAGTGGAGCTGCTGATTTAATTCATACACTGAATGTATATGGTCAAGCTGCAGCAATTGCACAAGTTATTTCAACATTGCCATTTAAATACGTAATGTTAGTTATCTATGCGATTTCATGTTTTATCTTCTTAGCAACGACGATTTCATCATCTGCATTTATCGTGTCGTCGTTTACTAGTACAAAACTCAAACCGACAGAGCAACCAAGTTTGTTTAACCGCTTGGTTTGGATGGGAATTTTCATGTTATTCTCATTTGGTATCGTCTTCGTTGGTGGTTTTAAAACAATCCAAGCTATCTGTTTATTAGCTGGGTTCCCATTAATTTTTGTGTCACTGTTATTGATTATTTCAACGTGGCAGTACTTAGCCGAAGATCGTTCAACGGAAAGTGCTCATGATTCATTGGTTAAAATTTTTGGAAAATTAAAGAAGAACTTAGTTTCTTATCAACATGTGATACATGATAGTAATAATTAAATATAAAGAGGCCACTCCGTTATTATGGAGTGGCTTTTTAGTACCCATTTTTAGTATTATGTTATAACCTACGCTGTTCCCAATTAAAAAGAGACGTAAGTCTTACCTTAGAGCCTTCTAAATCTATCAATATTAAAATCTAAATATTTGAAAAATATGAAATAAAAACATATGATAATATAGATAATAAATTGATACAGACTAATAAAAACCATAACTAAATAAAAGAGGGTAACTAAATGAACTTTGAAGATGATATTCCAACAATTACGACTACGGAACTTGACCTATTATTAGCACAAAAGCCACAGATTATTGATGTTCGAGAAGATGACGAGTTTGCTGAAGGCCATATTCCTGGGTCAATTAATATTCCGTTAGATGAAGTTGACGATTATGAATTAACAGGTAAAGCATATATTATTTGTCGATCAGGACGTCGTAGTGCACAAGCTGCAGATATCCTATTTGAAAAAGGTTATGATGTTGTTGATGTATATGGCGGAATGCTTAGCTGGCAAGGTTCAACAGTTACAGGTAGTTAAACGTTTTCAGTGATAACATATTTTTATTAAAATCGGGGACGTATTACTTGTGTATACGCCTCTTTTTACATTATAATAAGTCAAATAAACATTTATGTATTAGAAATCAATAATTTTTTGCTTTATTTTGGGTGGGAACTAAGGCGATCTATAACTAGGAGGGTCAAAATGATTGAGTTAAGTGGGACTTTCAACAAATTAAATCAGTTGTTGAGCTTGTATGGGAAACAAGATGGACTAATGAACATTAAACAATTGGGGACAATTGATACTTATTATCTAAATGCGATCGAACAGTTGAACAGTCCAACAATTGGACGCGTTTCAAAATTGTTGAATCAATCAACGCCAAATACGAATTACCATTTGAAAAAATTAATCACATTAGGATTAGTGGAAAAAAAGGCTGATATAACAGATAAACGAGTTGTTCACTTATCTGTTACGGATAAGTATAAAGGTCTAACAACTTTTAATAGTGACTTTTGGAATCAATTGGAAAGTAAATTGGAAACGCAAGTTACAGGGCAGGATCTTGCAACGTTCAGACGCGTTTTAAAAGAGACAATTAGTCAGATTGAATCGATGGAATAAGTTAAATAAATAGAAATTATTTAAGAAAATGGCGTACTTAATTAATGAGCATGCAGTATAATTGAATACATCGATACCTAGTAAGAACGATAATTGCATCGTTCTTTTTATTTTCGGTAAAGATGATTTAACGCTTGCGATATAAATTTTAATGAGGTATGATAAGTAAATGGAAACGAACAGATGTTCTACTATTGAGAGGATGGTTACTAACTATGGCTAACAGAAGTATTGCAACCGGAGACGGCAAAAGAAAAGACGGTAAAGAACGCGAAGCAGCACTAGAAAAAGCGTTATCAGCAATTACAAAAGAATTCGGACAAGGTGCCATCATGAAGATGGGGGACAAAGCTGACACGAAGATTGATGTTACTTCAACTGGGATTTTATCATTGGATTACGCATTGGGAGTTGGTGGTTTTCCTAAAGGCCGTATTGTTGAAATATACGGACCAGAAAGTTCTGGTAAAACAACAATTGCACTTCATGCAACAGCAGAAGTCCAAAAAAATGGTGGTACAGTTGCTTATATCGATGCTGAAAATGCCATGGATCCCGCATATGCAACAGCATTAGGTGTTGATATTGATGGATTACTATTATCACAGCCAGATACTGGTGAACAAGGATTAGAAATTGCAGATGCTTTGGTATCCAGTGGTGCCGTTGATCTTGTCGTTATCGATTCAGTTGCAGCTTTAGTTCCTCGTGCAGAAATTGAAGGCGAAATGGGTGACGCTCATGTTGGGTTACAAGCTCGTATGATGTCACAAGCTCTCCGTAAATTGGCTGGTTCAATCAACAAAACAAGAACAACTGTTATTTTTATTAATCAATTACGTGAAAAAGTTGGTGTCATGTTCGGTAGCCCTGAAACAACACCAGGTGGCCGTGCCTTAAAATTCTACGCAACAATTCGCTTAGATGTTCGTCGCCGTGGACAAATTAAAGATGGTACGGATGTCATTGGTAATGAAACAACTATTAAAGTTGTTAAAAACAAGGTAGCACCACCATTTAAGATTGCTGAATTAAATATGATGTACGGGTCAGGTATCTCAGCTACTGCTGATATCTTAGATCTTGCTGTTGAAAATGGTATTGCTGAAAAAGCTGGGTCATGGTTCTCATACCATGGCGAACGTTTAGGTCAAGGTAAACCAAATGTCGTTAATATTTTGGAACAAAAACCTGATATGTTACATGATATGGACCAAGAAGTTCGTGCAAAATTATTTGCACCCGATGAAGAACCTGCTAAAGAAGTTAAGGAAGAATCAGCAGCACCAAAGAAAACAACTAAAAAAGTTAAAAAAGCTGACGATGCTCCAGTGTTAGATTCAAAAATCGAAACATTAGATTTACCAGAAGCTTAATAAAAAAAATAGTAAAGTGAACCTCCAGTATTGGACCAATCCAATACTGGAGGTTTTTTTATAATTAATCAAACAAAAAAGGTAGAAGAAGTATAGTAAGTAGAAGTTATCTACTTATATACTTCTTCTACCTTCTCCATTAGTCATTTGGCTTAATGATATTGCATGAATATCATTAATTTTAACGGTGATATGATTGATAATTATATTATCTTCATACCAGCCATTAATGAGTCCCTGTATAGGTTCTAAAAGTGTATCATCCAAATTTTTATTAGTGAGATCAACAGTGACAGGGGTGGATTTAATGATTGCCAAATTGATTACTTCTGCAATTTTAGTATCATTCATCTTAATGTCATGTGTTAATTTCTGTTTTCGTGTCTCTTCGTTTAATTTTTTTGTTCGAGCCGATGTATGGTCGCTTAAATAGAATCCTTGCCATTTCATCATACCGCGATCGTGATAATCATATTTTAAAAATTGATTTATCAAATTTGCATCAACATCAGTTGTTTTACTCATAGGTATTACCCCCAGCATGGCCACCGACTAACCCAGCGCGATAAATAGCTGTTGCACCTTCAGACTTACTGGAAAGTTTTACGATCGATTTAAAACCATATTTTTTTCGTATGATGTCAATGGTATTGTCCAAGTTGTGATTCTTTTGTTCCGTATTATTAGTGTCAAACATGTCTAATTGTTGACTATTATCGTCAACTAATTTGCCACACGAAATACTAATATGTCTTAGAGCTTCATGACGCCATTTTTTTCGAAATAGGTCGATGGCATATTTTGTGATTTGGGCATTACTATTTGTTGAATCAATTTTTAATGAACTACCAAAGCCTGAATATCTTTTTCCAGAATCTGTCGTTTCGGCTAAAGAAAATCCAATGCCTAAATTAATGACAGTAGCCACTTTGTGATGAGAACGTAATCGTGCTGCTACTTGTTCTGCAATTTCACGAATAACGACTTCAATTTCAGATTGGATAACATAGTCTTTTGGTAAGACTTGGCTATTACCATAGGATTTTTCCTTGGGGGTATATTTATCATGAATGATTGAACGATCAATTCCCCAAGAAAACGCAAATAATTGGCTACCAATTACGCCAAATTTGTTTTTTAATTCATATGGGTTGAAGTGAGCTAAATCGTTCATTGAATTGATATGATTTTTTTGTAATTTTTCGGCAGTTTTAGATCCAATTGACCAGATATCGTCAAGTTGTGTTATTGGCCATAACTTATCGGGGACGTCTTCATAATGCCATTCAGCAATTAAACTATGGTTATGTTTTGCTTCAATATCCAGAGCTAATTTAGCAAGAAGTGGATTATCACCAATACCAACGGTTGTATAAATTCCTGTTTCCCCTTTGACCGCAAGTTGAATTTTACGAGCAACTTCATAGGGACTATTTCCGAAAAGTTTCCAACTAGTCGTCATATCAATAATTGACTCATCGATAGAGTATGGGTGAATATCGTCATTTGAGGCAAATTGTTGAAATAGCTTATTGATTTTTAAGTTCTCTTCTATGTAAAGATTCATTCTGGGTTGGGCAACAACTAAACGTTTATCATGAATTGGAACATCAGTAGCTCGTGATACGTTTGTGATACCAAATATTTTCTTAGCCATAGGGCTAGCAGCTAGTACTAACCCGCTACCTGTATTCTTTGCTGTAGACATAACAACGAGAATAGAGCGTAATGGATTAAGACCGCGTGCAACTGATTCGACAGAAGCATAGAAAGATTTTGAATCAATCATAAAGATGACTTTTCTAGGTTCGTTACTATAATTGTACATTCGAGGAAACCTCCTTAACATATATCCAATTATACGAACATACGTTTCTTTAGTCAATGATATTTAGTCAAGCGGTGCTATAAATAATAAAAAGAATAACTTATACCTTTATATTTAAGGTATAAGTTATTCTCTTATTAGATAGAAGGATCAATTAAAACGTCAATTAATTTTGCTTGTGTAGGCGTTAAAATATGACTTGTACGATAAACGAGTGACATTAAAAATTTAGGTTGATCTAATTCCGATAAGGGGAGTGAGACTAAATCATCTGCAGCATCCAATGCTAGTTCTGTTAAAAAACCAATACCAACATTTTCGGTAACCATTTTTTTAATAATCTGACTGTCACTTGTTGTATAGATAATCTTTGGTTTGAAATGATTTTTTGTTGTTAACTCTTTAAAAGCGATTGGATGAACAAAACCCTCATTTTGCATAATAAATTTTTCATTTCGAAGTTCAGAAAATTTAACGGATTCTCTTGAAGCAAGTGGATGATGTTTGCTAACGATAATCTTGAAGTGTTTAGATGCAAAATTTCTGGCAATTAAGCGGTCATCTTCTATTGGTTTAACGGAACCTAATAAAGCCATATCTAATGATCCGTTTATTAACTGAAGAAGTAGGGCTTGGGAACCGTTCTCAACTGTATCTAGATGATTAATCAGACCTGAATTAAATAAATTGCTGACAATTTGCGGAAAATAGTACGTTCCTATAATAGGTGGTAATCCAAATCGAACGTGCTCATTTTTAAGTTGGTTAATTTCTTGGTTAGCAATTGTTAATTCTTTGAGAATAATATTAACATGTTCAGCGAATTGTTCACCACTTGGTGTAAAAGAAACTTGATGATGTGATTGATCACGAATAATCAGATTTGTGTCTAATTCAGTTTCTAAGCGTTTCATTGCAGTTGTGATTGTTGGTTGACTAACTGAAAAAAAATGAGCAACTTTTGAAAAATTTCTCAAATTAATTATTTGTTGATAATATTCTAAATCTCGAATGTTCATTATAATCTCCTCTAAATCAACGTTTATAATCCTCATATAAATAATATTTATAGTATAACACATGTTTGACTATAATTTTTAAAGGGGTGTATTCTTGCTCTTGTAAGTTAAAGAGAAAATAAAATATAAAAAAATAATGGAGGAATTAATGATGACAAAAGCACAAGATATGTTAAATAACCCATTTGTAAATAAAGGTACAGCATTTACAATGGAAGAACGTCGTGAATTAGGACTTATTGGTATGTTACCAGCTAAAGTTCAAACAATTGAAGAACAAGCAACACAAAACTACGCACAATATTTAAGTAAAGAAACTGGTCTTGAAAAACGCCATTTCTTAATGGAATTATTCAATGAAAACCGTACACTATTTTTCTACTTAATGGGACAACATGTGGCTGAATTTATGCCAGTTGTTTATGATCCAGTTGTTGCTGATTCAATCGAAGAATACAACGAAATTTATGTAAATCCACAAAACGCTGCATTCTTATCAATTGATCATCCAGAAGATATCGAAGCAACATTAAAAAATGCTGCTGCAGGACGTGACATTCGTTTAGTCGTTGTGACAGATGCTGAAGGTATTTTAGGTATGGGCGATTGGGGTGTCAACGGTGTTGATATCGCAATTGGTAAATTAATGGTTTATACAGCTGCTGCTGGAATTGATCCTTCACAAGTTTTACCAGTTTCTATTGATGCTGGAACAAATAATGAAACATTATTGAATGATCCATTATACCTTGGTAACAAACATGAACGTGTAACTGGTGACAAATACTATGACTTCGTTGATGGCTTTGTCCAAAGTACAAAGAACTTGTTCCCAGAATTGTTATTACATTGGGAAGATTTTGGCCGTTCAAATGCTGCTAATATTCTTGAAAAATATCAAAACGAAATCACAACATTTAATGATGATATCCAAGGTACAGGGATTGTTGTTTTAGCTGGTATCTTAGGTGCTCTAAGTATCACTAAAGGTTCAATTGTTGACCAAACAGTTATTACTTATGGTGCTGGTACTGCTGGTGTCGGAATTGCTAACCAAATTATGGACGAAATGAAACGCGCTGGTGTTTCAGAAGAAGATGCTCGCAAACGTTTCTTCTTAGTTGATAAACAAGGATTGTTATTTGATGATACAGAAGACTTAACACCTGGCCAAAAAGAATTTACGCATAAACGTTCAGAATTTGCTAATGCTGATGAATTAACTTCTTTAGAAGCTGTTGTTAAAGCTGTTCAACCAACTGTTATGATTGGTACATCTACACAACCTGGTACATTTACAAAAGAAATTGTTCAAGACATGGCTTCACATGTTGAACGTCCAATCATCTTCCCATTATCAAACCCTACAAAATTAGCAGAAGCTAAGGCTGAAGATTTGATTGCATGGACTGATGGTAAAGCTTTAGTTGCTACTGGTATTCCAGCTGATAATGTTGATTACAAAGGTGTTACTTACCAAATTGGTCAAGCAAACAACGCACTTATGTACCCAGGTCTTGGATTTGGGATTATCGCTTCAACATCTTCAAGAGTTAATGGCGAAATCTTATCACAAGCTAGTCATGCTTTAGGTGGAATCGTTGATACTACAGCCGTTGGTGCTGCCGTATTACCACCAGTAACACATTTAGCAGAATTCTCACAAACAATTGCTGAAGTAGTTGCCCAAAGTGTTGTTGACCAAAAATTAAACAAAGAAGCAATTACAGATGTTAAAAAGGCTGTCTCAGATATGAAATGGACACCTAAATACTAAAAAAAGCGTAGAGAGAAGGACAATTAATTATGGTATTTTTCCAATCAATTCAAAGTGTTCTAGTTGTTGTTTTGATGATGGTACTTGGATACATTTTACAAGTTAAAGGTTGGTTCGCTGATTCATTTGGTGGCAATATCTCATCATTAATTACAAAAATTGCTTTACCAGCTTCAATTTTCGTTTCTGTTTTAAAATATTTAAAACGTGATCAATTAGCTGCATTGTCAGGTAGTTTACTCTACCCAGCAATTGCTGTTATTATCGGTTACTTAATTGCATGGGCACTTGTTCATATCTTGAACATCAAACCTGGTCGTCGTGGTATCTTCATGAATGCCGTTGTTAATGCAAATACAATTTTCATTGGTTTACCTTTAAATATTGCGTTGTTTGGCGATAAGAGTATCTCATATTTCCTTGTTTACTATATTATTAATACAGTTTCAACATGGGCATTTGGTGTTTTCTTAATTTCAAATGATGATCCAACAAAAGACAAATCAGATAAAACGAAAAAGAAAATTAACTGGGCTAAAGTAATCCCAATGCCACTTGTTGGGTTCATCGTTGCATTAATCTTCTTGGTTCTTGCAATTCCAGTTCCTGATTTTATTAGCCAAACATTAGGTTATGTTGGTGGATTAGTTACACCATTATCATTAATCTATATTGGTATTGTGTTAGCTAAAGCCGGTTTGAAGAGTATCAGATTTGATCGTGATACAGTCGTTGCATTACTTGGACGTTTTATTTTATCACCAATCATTTTAATCGCTGTTATTCTTTTAGGTACACATTTAACTGGTGCAGATTTAGCACCATTATTACAAAAAACTTTGATTGTTCAATCAGCTACACCAATGTTAGCCGTATTACCAATCTTAGCTAATGAAGCACATGGAGACGTTAAATACGCAACAAACATTGTTACAACAAGTACAATCTTGTTCATCATTGTTGTTCCTGTTTTAACGACCCTTATCTCATTCATGTAATATAAAATTTATTTAAAATAGAACGTCACTGATTACCTCTATAATTAGTGACGTTCTATTTTTTTGCATATTAAATGGTAACAATCGTTAAATCGGTTATAATAAGGGAACGGAAGTGAAATGATTAAATTTGTAGGAGTAAGTAGATGAAAACTAATAATAAAACATATCATATGAGTATTTTGGCGTTATTTATTTCAATCATTATTGTTCAAAATTTTGTGCCATTATTTGGTTACATCCCTGTTGGCCCCTTAAGCATCACAACCATTCATATCACGGTGATTGTTGCTGCTTTAGTGTTTGGCTGGAAAGATGGTGCATTTATCGGTGGTGTCTGGGGATTAATCACATTTATCAGGGCGTTTGTGTCGCCAACTAGTCCACTTGCACCCATTGTTTTTACAAATCCACTTATAGCAATTGTGCCAAGAATTTTAATTGGAATTGTGACAGCAGTCATTTTTTACTTTTTATATAAATGGTGGAAAAACAAAACGTTAGCCATGATTATTGCCTCTGTTTTTGGTTCATTGGTTAATACGGTTTTAGTTTTAGGCCTTATCTATCTTTTATATCATGGGCAAGCAGCTAATTTTTATAAAGTTGATATGGCACAATTATTACCATATATTATGGGACTAGTTGTCACAAACGGTATTCCAGAGATGATTTTAGCAGGGATTGTTGCGCCATTGATAGCAAGACCTTTACAAAAAATAGTTCGGAAAAGTTAGAGAACAAAATACACGATGCTAATAGGTAAAAATAAAAAAGTTATTAACAACGAATGATATTTCGCTGTTAATAACTTTTTTTAGTTGAATTTAGAAATAATTTTAGAATCTAATGTTCCATTTTCTAGTGCAATTAATGCGTCGATTATAGGCATATGATGAATTTCAGTATCATCTGCTAGCAGACTACTAGGAATAAAAAAGGTTGTTGAATAGTGATCACCTGCTAGATAATCACCATCAATTGTCTGACCTAAGATACAAACGTCATCCCAGTTCAAAGAGATAGTATCAGGTGTTTTTAAGAAGTTCATTGTTTCTAAAAATTGTGTTTGAAGTGAGCTGCCAGGAAATTGTAAATAGCCATCATTTGTCTGACGGATATTTGAATTAAGTAATAATTGTTGTAGCGTTTGTGGTGCTGAATCTATCAGTTGACTTTTTAATTCTGTGAACATGAATAACACACTCCTTTGAATTAACGTTTATTCAAAATAGTAACATTAAATTTAATATTGCCCCAAGAAGTTGTACTTTTACCTTGCATTTGAATTGCTTTAGGGAAAAGTGACTTACCAGAAAAAATTGGTGTTACCTGATAACGGACATGATCTCCTTTATCAACTGCTGCACGAACTGCGTTTTCATACTTGGTCATGTAGGGTGTGTTAACAGGGTTTTGATATAATGTTGCTAAATTTTCTTTTTTATCACCACTACCACCAAGTTGTCGACCGATTAAATGTCCACGGGAATGAAAATAAGGTGACAGCCCTGACACAAAACCAGTTGGTCGAATTGAAGAATCTGCTGATGACCCTCTAGATTCTAAAGCTTTAACTAAAAGAGCATTGGCCTGAGTAGCACGGCCAAGAGAGTCAAGAGCGCCGTATTTTATCCAACCATTGGCATTATCTGCAAGATCACTTTTTGAAAAGGTTGGCGCACCATTATCCACAATTCCATTAATGGCCTTGCTACTATTAATAGAACTAGTATTTGCTGTTCCTGTCCCATTTTTAACATTGACTGAAGTTGAATTGCCATTTGTTTGTAGCAAATCTTTTACAGTACTAGGTAATTTTCCGCTGAAAAGGGAGACAACTAAAATGACAGCAAGTCCAATTAGATAATTACGTGTTCGATTCTGAATATAACGTTTCTTTCGTTTCATAAAATTAACTCCAACTCTTTTTCTTTTAGTGTAGCATGGAATTAAAAAAAGTTATCAACAATTTCTAGTGATAACTTTTCAGATGAAGCTTATTTTTCAAAAGGATATTTAAAGCCCCATTGTTCACGAGCTTGTGTCATTATTGACATAACATCTGTTGTTTTTTCTAAGAATGGTTTAGGATTTAAATTACCCAAAACCATATCTTGAACATCTTTAATTTCATAATTCATGGCTTGTTTTGTATGGCCGGCAGTGATTTCTGTAGCTGTTCCATCAGATAATACAAGAGCAGCTTTATTAGCTCGAGGATAATCGTAAACAGTAAAGTAACCACCTTCATAAGCAATAATACCCATTTTAGGCATTTTAGCTCTGAATGTTAAGGCAACAGTTGCGAGTTCATTATTGGCATTTTGTAAACTAATCGTTTCAGATTCGTCAACACCTGATTCGAATAAATTCATTGCTGAACCTGTGATTTCTGGTGTGGCTGTCATGAATTGACGGACAAAGGCTAATGCATAAACACCGATATCTAATAATGCGCCACCAGCTAAATCAGGATTGAAGAAACGATTTGTTGGATCAGGATCTTTAAAACTACCAAATGAGGCTTGGACCATTTTTAGTTTGCCTAATTTTTTTTCTTCAGCTACTTCAATAATTTTTTTATAAAGTGGCATATGATAAATAGTCATTGCTTCTTGTAAAATCAAGCCTTTTTCTTCAGCTAAATCAGTTGCTTGTTTAAGTTCATCACTAGTCATGGTGATTGCTTTTTCACTTAAGACGTGCTTGCCAGCTTTAAGTGCAGCCAAGATTGTGTCGATATGGTAGTTGTGAGGTGTCGCAATGTAAACGATGTCAATTTCATCATCAGCTAATAAGTCTTCATAGTTACCATAGGCATGTGGAATATTAAATTCGTTAGCAAAAGTTTGCGCTTTTTCTAAGTTTCTTGAGCCAGCGGCATAGATTTCACCAAATGGTTGATCAAAGTAAGTTGTAAAGCTGTGAGCGATGTTACCAAGTCCAATAATTCCCCAATTTAAATTTTTTGTCATTATGTTCTCCTGTCTCATTTAAGATAGCTCAAGCTTAACAGAAATTTAATAAAAAGAGAAAAAATACGATGGTAATAGATATAGAATTAGGGTAAAATAAGTGAAACAATTAAATGTATAGGGACGGGTGTACTAATGAAAAAGAAAAATGGTCGGGGGATTTTTGTAAAGAACGGTAAAATTCAAGTTGCGAATATTGTTGTTTTAATTTTAATTCTTGGTATTATTACAGTCGTTGTTTCAATGAACGTTCATAAAAAGAATGTTGCTCGAGATGAATCTATTGCGACGTCATTATCAACCTCAAAAATTGAAGCAAGTGAATCAGCAAAAAAAGCAGCAGCAGAAGCTAAAAAACAAGCATTTATTAAGAAAGTAGCACCTGAAGCACAAAAAATGCAAAAAAAATATAAAGTCTTTTCTAGTATTACAATTGCACAAGCTATCTTAGAATCTGATTGGGGAACGAGTTCTTTAGCTAAAGACTACAATAACCTATTTGGAATTAAAGGAACGGGCGCACGTGCAAAAGATTTCAAAACTAAAGAACAAGAAAAAGATGGCACATGGAAGACGGTTACGGCTAAATTTATCGTCTTCAAAGATTGGGACGAAGCAATTATGTCTCATTCGAAATTATTAGCTAATGGAAATACATGGAATAAAACACAATTTGCTGACGTTCTTTCTGCAGCAACTTACGAAGATGCAGCAGCAGCTTTAGTAGTTGATGGGTACGCAACAGATAATGATTATAGTACAAAATTAACAGATATCATTAAACAATATCATTTAGATAAATATGATAAATAAACGGGATTAATGTCAAGTATAATAACGATAAATGAGTAGATTCAAATTGAAATTACCCTTATATTATGTTATTCTTAAGTCATTCAAAACCGGAATGTAGCTTTTTTACTTATACCGAAGTGAAAAAGCTATTTTTATACCCAAAAAAATATAAATAGCAAGAGGAGCGTACCCCACGTGAAACTTTTAGAAGACAGAATTATGCAAGATGGTATTGTATTACCAGGAGATGTATTGAAGGTCGATCAATTTTTAAATCACCAAGTTGATCCTGATTTAATGTTAGCAATGGGTGTGGAATTTGCTGAATTATTCAAAAATGAAAAAATTACTAAAATTTTAACAGTTGAATCATCAGGTATTGCCCCAGCAGTATTCGTTGGGTTACAATTTCATGTTCCTGTTGTCTTCGCACGTAAAAATAAGAGCGTTACGATGCAAAATGATTTATATTCTGCTTCTGTTTACTCGTACACAAAGAAAGTTGAAAATACAATTGCCGTTGCCAACAAGTTTTTAGGTGAAAACGATCGTGTTTTAATCATTGATGACTTCTTGGCAAATGGCCAAGCAGCTGAAGGACTCTTCCAAATTTGTGACGAAGCTAAGGCAGAAATTGCTGGAATTGGAATTGTAATTGAAAAATCATTCCAAAAAGGTGCCGAATTAATTCATGAACGTGGCGTACGTTTAGAATCACTTGCTAAAATTTCATCATTTGATGGTGATCAAGTTCATTTTGAAGATTAAATTAACGAAAAGAGCGCAAAATGTGCTCTTTTTTATTTTCTTATAAAATTGTTAAATTATGGTTGTTAAAACTTGATTGCCCCGCGGGATAACAGTATGATTAAGGGTATAAAGCAAAAGTAGAAAGTAGTGAATATATAGTGGAAAAAAAAGTTATCTTTCCTGGAAGTACATTGGGAATAATCGGAGATAGTCCAACGGGTGCAATGTTGGCTATGGCTGCAAGAAATTTAGGGTTTAAAATCGCAGCATACAGTCAAAATGAAGTTAGTGAGACACTTCAATTAGCAGATTATTCTGTTGTAGGTAAGATGAATGATAAGGATAAATTGAAAGAATTCGCTGAACGAACAGATATTGTGACGTATGAATCTGAACACGTTAATTCAGAAGTGATTGAATATATTTCAAAATATACTTATGTGCCACAAAAGTATAATGCATTAGAAATTATGCAAGACCGCTTGTTGGAAAGAGCTTTTTTTGAACAATTAAATATTAATATTCCACCTTTTGAAACAATTGTATCATTAGAAGATGTGTATAATTCTGTACTTTCAATTGGGTATCCCAGCGTTTTAAAACCAATCCAAAAAGGGTTTGGTAAAAGTTACCAGAGTGTTCTCAATACGCAAACTGATATTTCAGATGCGGCGTACTTGGTTGAACGTGGCACCTATATTTTAGAATCATGGATTCCTTATGAACAAGAAATCTCAATGGTTCTTATCAAAAATGGTAAGGAAATTAATTTTTTCCCAGCTGTTGAAAATAAATATCGTGATCATCGATTACACGAATCAATCGTACCAGCTAACTTAGATACAGAAATTTCTGCTGAAATGCATAAAATTGCCATTAAAGTTGCGGAAAATCTAGACTACACTGGCGCATTAGAAATTGGCTACTTTGTAACTAAATCAGGTGCAATTTATGTTAAACGTGTCGTGCCCGCTATGCATCAATCAGGGTATGTTTTTGATAAAGCAACAAACGTTAGCATGTATGAACAGCATTTACGTGCCATTTGTGGATTGCCACTATCAAAAGTGAAATTCCTTGCACCAACTGTTATGGTGTCATTAAAAGAAGAAGAACGTGCCGATTTAAAGACACAGTGGGTTCTTAAAAATAATTGGTATTACCATTTTTATCGTTACCCTGAAAATCATAAATTAGATCGTGCTGGGCATATTTTGGTTCAGTCAGATTCAGTTCGTGAAGCATTGAATCAAATTGAAGATACAGGCATTTGGGATAAAAAAGAAACAACAAATTAAATGAAATTAGAAGGATGAATCGTTTTGAATCGGTTCGTCTTTTTTTATGAACAAGTTGAGACATATATTCATAAAAATTAAAGAAGTTAAGGCGTTTTTTTGCTATAATAAATAATGACTGATTTATAGAGAGGATTGATTAATTTGACTACTGAAAGCTTATTGAACGGAATGAATAACAAACAAAAAGAAGCTGTCCTAAAAACAGAGGGACCACTCTTAATTATGGCTGGAGCTGGAAGTGGTAAAACGCGAGTATTAACGCATCGCGTTGCTTACTTAATTGAAGAAAAAGGTATCAATCCATGGAACGTATTAGCAATCACATTTACAAATAAAGCATCAAAAGAGATGCGCGAACGTGTTAATAAATTACTTAACAAAGGGGCAGAAGATGTTTGGGTTTCAACATTCCATGCACTTTGTGTTCGTATTTTGCGACGTGATATTGACCAAATTGGTTATAATCGTGCATTTACAATTGCCGACCCAGGTGAACAAAAGACTTTAGTAAAACGTATTTTAAAAGAACAAAATATTGATCCACAAAAATTTGACCCAAGAACCGTTTTAGGAGCAATTTCAAATGCAAAAAATGATTTATTAACAGAAAAAGAATACGCAGAACGTGCTGCAAGTATGTTCGAACAAATGGTAGCTAAAGTTTATACGGCATATCAAAAAGAGTTACGCTCAAATCAAGCAGTTGATTTCGATGATTTAATTATGTTAACTATCCGTTTATTTAAAGAAAAGCCTGAAACATTGGCTTTTTATCAAAATAAATTTCAATATATCCATGTGGATGAATATCAGGATACTAATGAAGCACAATATACCTTAGTAAACATGTTAGCTGAACGTTTCAAAAATCTCTGCGTCGTCGGGGATGCTGACCAAAGTATTTACGGTTGGCGTGGGGCAAACATGGATAACATTATGAATTTTGAAAAAGATTATCCTGATGCTGATGTTGTTAAGTTGGAACAAAACTATCGTTCAACGAAAACAATTCTGAATGCTGCCAATGCAGTTATTGATAATAATACGAACCGCAGTGATAAGAGTCTTTGGACTGATAATAAAGATGGTGAGAAAATTTCTTACTACCGTGGCCAAAGTGAAAATGATGAATCACATTATGTGGTTGAAAAAATTCAAGAACAAATTAAAGATAATCACTTAAATTACGGTGATTTCGCCATTTTATATCGAACGAATGCACAGTCTCGTGTGATTGAAGAGACATTCTTAAAATCAAGCGTTCCTTACAAAATGGTTGGTGGACACAAATTCTACGAGCGATTGGAAATTCGAGATATCTTAGGCTACATTCGTTTAATTGCTAATGATCAAGATTCAATGAGTTTTGATCGTATTGTAAATGTCCCAAAACGCGGTATCGGTGCAAGTAGTGTGGACAAATTACGTGAATTTTCAGATATGAATAATTGGACAATGCTTGAAGGTGCTGAAAACTCAGCGCTTGCTAATATTTCTGGTAAAGCTGAAAAATCATTACAAGAATTTGCCACAATGATTCGTGGATTACAAAAAATGCGTGAGTTCTTGAATGTGACCGAGTTAACAAAAGAAATTTTAAAACAATCAGGTTATGAAGCTAATTTGAAAAAGACGAAAACGATTGAAAATGAAACGCGACTTGAAAACGTTGAAGAATTCTTGTCTGTAACTCAGCAATTTGATGATCGTTGGGAAGCTGAAGAAGATGATAGTGACCGTTATGTTGATTTCTTAGCTGATTTAGCACTAGTTTCTGCACAAGATGATATTGAAGAAGAACCTGAAGAAGTCACATTGATGACATTACATGCCGCTAAAGGACTTGAATTTCCAGTTATCTTTTTAATGGGATTGGAAGAAGGCATATTCCCTCTTTCTCGTGCCATGTTAGAAGATGATCAACTTGAGGAAGAACGTCGTTTAGCATATGTCGGAATTACTCGTGCTGAACGCAAATTATATTTAACAAATGCTTTTTCAAGAATGTTGTATGGTCGTCGTCAAAGTAATCAAGCTTCACGTTTCATTGGTGAAATAGATGAGTCATTACTTGAATTAGATAATCAAACGGCAGCACCATCTCGTAATTCATCGTATTCCAATCAACGTGCGACGGCGACAACATACCGTCGACCTGCTAAAACCGTTGAACGTGATAATGGTACAGGTGCTGATGCAGTTGTTTGGCGTATTGGTGAAAAAGTGGAACATAAAGCTTGGGGTACTGGGACAATCGTTAAAGTTTCAGGATCAGGTTCGGATGCTGAACTTGATATTGCTTTCAAAGAACAAGGGATTAAGCGTCTGTTGACAGCTTTTGCACCAATTACAAAAAAAGTGGACTAAATAAAAGGAGGGTTCAAGTTTGTCAAATCAAGCCATAACATTGGAAGAAGCAACTAATAGAGTGAATCAATTAAAAACTGACTTAATCAAATGGACGCGTCAATATTATGTCCTTGATCAGCCAACAGTTGAAGATCATGTTTATGATGAACACTACCTACAACTAGTAGAACTTGAAAAAGCCTTTCCTAATTTAGTGACACCTAATTCACCAACGCAACGTGTTGGTGGCCAGGTACTGCCTGGTTTTGAAAAAGTTTCGCATGAAGTACCAATGCTTTCATTGGGGGATGTCTTTTCCATTGAAGAACTATCGGAATTTGATCAACGATTACAAAAATCAGTTGATGCTGAGGTAAGTTACAATACTGAACTCAAAATTGATGGATTGGCCATTTCGTTAACATATGAAAATGGTGTATTCGTTAAAGGATCAACTCGTGGAGATGGCACAATTGGTGAAAATATTACTGAAAATCTTAAAACAGTCAAATCAATTCCACTAACATTGACGGAACCCATTTCAATTGAAGTTCGTGGAGAATGTTACATGCCAACAAAGGCGTTTGTTGCGTTGAATAAACGTCGCGAGGAAGCTGGAGAAACGGTATTTGCTAATCCTAGGAATGCAGCAGCAGGTAGTTTACGACAATTAAATACAGCTGAAACGGCTCAACGACAATTGAGTACATTTATCTATTATATAGTTGATCCGGATGTCAAAACTCAAAGTGATGCGTTAAAACGCTTGTCTAAACTTGGATTTAGAACAAATACTGAATCACGTGTTACGAGTGATATGACAGAAATTTCGGCATACATTAATGAATATCAAGCAAAACGTCATGATTTATCTTACGATATCGATGGTATTGTTATTAAAGCAAATTTATTCACGATTCATGATGAAGTTGGTAATACGGTTAAAGTTCCAAAATGGGCAATTGCCTATAAATTCCCGCCAGACGAGCAAGAAACTAAAGTTCTAGATATTGAATGGAC
The DNA here is from genome assembly GCF_056781955.1 of Dellaglioa sp. CoH-57-MRSF-20. The sequence goes on along the minus strand of NZ_JBXAXV010000003.1, from coordinate 214,007 downwards.
GATTGGTCGAACAGGTGTCGTAACACCAACTGCAATCATGAATCCTGTGCAGTTAGCGGGAACAACAGTTTCTCGGGCATCATTGCATAATGGGGATTTACTGAAACAAAAAGATATTAGAATTAACGATACGGTTAAGTTGCATAAGGCTGGGGATATTATTCCAGAAATTTCTGAAGTTGTCTTAGATAAACGACCAGAAGACAGTGTTGTGTATAGTTTGCCAACGAACTGCCCAGTTTGTGGAGCAATATTAGTTCATCTGGATGAAGAAGTTGCATTACGTTGTATCAATCCAAAATGTCCCGCACTCATTAAAGAGAGTCTGGCACATTTTGCTTCTAGAAATGCGATGAATATTGATGGACTAGGGCCTAAAATTGTTGAACAATTATTTGAAAATAAGTTAATTAGTGATGTTGCAGGATTGTATCAGTTAACTGCCGATCAACTGTTAACGCTAGATAATTTCAAAGAAAAATCGGTTAATAAATTATTAAATGCAATTGATATTAGCCGACAAAATTCAGTGGAACGCTTATTATTTGGACTAGGAATTCGGCATGTTGGAGCTAAGGCTGCTCGATTGGTTTCAGCCGAATTTAAAGATATTCATCAATTAATGACAGCAATTTCCGAAGATATTCTCGTCATTGATTCAATCGGACAGGTGATTGCGGATAGTCTTGTGACTTATTTTGCCAATGACCAAGTTCGTGAATTGATTGATGAACTGGATAATGCGCAAGTTAACTTAACCTTTTTAGGCAAAACAACTGCTGAAATTGCAGAATTAGCTGAAGGTAGTCCCGTGATGGATAAGAAAGTTGTCCTAACGGGAACACTTGATCAGTTGAAACGAAGCGATGCTAAAAAATGGCTTGAAGCAAATGGTGCTTCTGTTGTTGGTAGTGTTTCGAAAAAAACAGACCTATTAATTGCCGGGCATGATGCTGGAAGTAAGTTAACAAAAGCGAAGCAACTAGAAATTGAAATTTGGGATGAACAACAATTTATCTCAGTTATGGAAGGAGTGTCATATGAAAAAAATTAAGATTGGACTTATGTTAAGTTTCTCGTTAATTTTCTTAGCAGCCTGTGGCAATGTTGCCTCATCAGGCTCGTCGGGAACCTCTAAAAATACATCAAGTTCTGGTTACCAGACAACTGGCCAAACAAGTGATAGTAACTATGAAGGTGTCATTAAAGATGGTAAATATTTAACAAGTAAATCAAGAGGTGTGGCACTCACACAAAATGACAATGTCTTGAATTTAAAAAGTTTTGAATCTGGTCTGTTAGATTTATCTAAAGATCAATTTGCTACTGACAGTTATATTTTCCAAGAAGGACAATATTTAACAAAAACGACTGTTCAAAGCTGGTTAGGACGTGAATCAAGTGCTAATAAAGACGGATTAAACCCTAAGAGTAATGGTAAAACGGGTGAAACAGACCGTAATCCCATGTATGTACAGCAAGTTGAAGAACAAGATTTTATGACAAAAAAAGGCAGCAAATTATCACTCTCGGGTATCTCGGTAGGTATCGGAATGAACTCAGTTGATTATTATCAAAAAGAAGAATATGGGGCTGAATATAAAACCGTTATTTCTGATGCAACAATGAGAGAAAAGGGTAAAGAAGCTGCTAACAAAGTGGTTGCTCGTCTTCGTAAAACCAAAGGAATTAGTGATAGCGTTCCAATCATGGTGGCAATGTACAAGCAAGCACCAAACGATAGTTTAGTTGGCGGTAGTTTCTACGCCTACGCTGTGAATAAGAATGGTAAAACGACGATTGATAATTGGGATGATGTTTCAATTAAGAGTTATACGTTCCCAACGACATCGACGGCCACATCACCTAATACAAATGATGAAACGACATTTACGAATTTTAAAACTGAAGTTCAAAGTTTCTTTCCTAATTTAGCAGGTGTAACAGCACAGGTACAATATAAAAACAAAGCAATTACAGGGATGCACATCAATATTACAACTCAATTTTATAGTGAAACAGAGATTATTAGTTTCACTCAATATTTATCAACAACGGCCGTGAAATATTTAGCATCAGGGATTCCAATTGACATTACTATCAAAGGTAGTGATGGGACAATGCAAAGTTTCCTTGCCAAAACAGCTAAAGAAAGCACATACTATACGCATGTATTTACCAGTTATTAAAAAGAAATTAATTTGAATTTTGAAGGGATGGTTTTGAATGTCAATTAGTAAAGAAGAAGTCAAACATGTCTCAGAGTTAGCTAAACTAGAACTCAGTGATACAGATTTAGAACTATTTACCAGTCAATTAGATGATATTATCGGAATGGCTGAACAATTATCAGAAGTAGATACAACAGGCGTTCCAGTAACGACACATATTACAGATGTTCTCAATGTGATGCGTGAAGATGTCGCAGAAGAAGGAACAGATCGAGACTTACTCTTTAAAAATGCACCGGATAGTGAAAATGGCCTTATTAAAGTGCCAGCAATTATTGATGAAAGTGAGGAAGCTTAAGCATGGATTATTTCAAACAAGATTTATCAAGTTTACATGACGCATTAGTTAATAAAGAAATGAGTTCTGAAGAATTAACGAAGGCAACCTTTGCTGAAATTAAAGCACGTGATTCAAAGATTTCTGCTTTCCTCGCAATGAACGAAGAAATGGCACTTAGCCAAGCTAAGGCTGTTGATGCTGCTGGTATCGATGCAAATAATGTCTTAGCCGGGATACCAATGGCTGTTAAAGATAATATTGTGACAAAGGATTTAACAACAACTGCTGCAAGCAAAATGTTAGAAAATTTCAATCCAATATATGATGCAACAGTGATTGAAAAAATGCGCCAAGCACAAATGGTGACAATTGGTAAAACAAACATGGATGAATTTGCTATGGGTGGTTCTACTGAAACGTCAGCTTTTAAAACAACAAAAAACCCTTGGAATACAACGAAGGTTCCCGGTGGCTCATCAGGTGGTTCAGCTGCTGCAGTTGCTTCAGGTGAAGTTATTGCTGCTTTAGGCTCAGATACTGGTGGTTCTATCCGTCAACCTGCTTCATTTAATGGTGTCGTAGGAACAAAACCAACTTATGGTCGTGTATCACGTTATGGTTTAATTGCATTTGCATCAAGTTTGGACCAAATTGGACCATTCACACGTGGCGTTAAAGATAACGCTGCTGTTTTAAATGCAATCAGTGGTAACGATGTTCATGATTCAACGAGTTCAGCGCAAGCTGTTCCTGATTTTACTGCTGGATTAACTGGCGATATTAAAGGAATGAAGATTGCTTTACCTAAAGAGTATTTAGGTGAGGGTGTTGATGCTGGTGTTAAAGAAGCCATTCAAAAAGCAGTTAAGACGTTTGAAGAACTTGGCGCAACAGTTGACGAAGTTAGTTTACCAAACAGTAAATATGGTGTGCCCGTTTACTATATTCTAGCTTCTTCTGAGGCATCATCTAATTTACAACGTTTTGATGGTATTCGTTATGGATTCCGTGCACAAGACGTTAAGAGTTTGGAAGATGTTTATGTACGTTCTCGTTCAGAAGGTTTTGGGGATGAAGTTAAACGTCGGATTATGTTAGGAACATTCTCATTATCTGCTGGAACTTATGACGCTTTCTTCAAGAAAGCAGCTCAAGTTCGGACTTTAATCTGCAATGATTTCCGTAATGTATTCAATGATTATGATTTGATTATTGGGCCTACTGCACCTAATACAGCATTTAATATTGGTGATAAAATTGAAGACCCAATTACAATGTATATGAATGATATTTTAACGATTCCAGTTAACTTGGCTGGACTACCCGGCATGTCAGTTCCTGCTGGATTCTCAAATGGCTTACCAGTTGGATTACAATTAATTGCGAAATCATTCGATGAAGCAACAATGTATCGTGCTGGTTACGCATTTGAACAAGCAACTGATTTCCATAAAGAAGTCCCTACGTTAGGAGGCCAAAACTAATGAATTTTGAAACAACAATTGGACTTGAAGTTCATATTGAAATGAAAACTAACTCTAAGGCATTCTCACCTTCAAAAGTTGATTTTGGGGCAGAACCTAATACGAATACCAACGTTATTGACTGGGGTTATCCAGGTGTTTTACCAACTGCCAATAAAGGGGCAATTGAATACGGAATGCGTGCTGCCTTAGCTTTAAATTGTGAAATCACAAAGGATAACCATTTTGACCGAAAAAATTACTTTTATCCTGATAATCCAAAAGCTTACCAGATCACACAATCAGAAGAACCTATTGGTCGTAACGGCTTCTTAGAAATTGAAGTTAATGGCGAAACGAAAAAAATCGGAATTGAAGAAATGCACGTTGAAGAAGATGCGGGTAAAAATACGCATAATCCTAACGGCTATTCTTATGTCGATTTAAACCGTCAAGGAACACCTTTGATTGAAATTGTTTCACGTCCTGATATCAAAACACCTGAAGAAGCTTACACATATCTTGAAAAATTACGTCAAGTTATTCAATTTACCGGTGTTTCTGATGTGAAGATGGAAGAAGGATCAATGCGAATTGATGTTAATATTTCAATTAACCCAATTGGCCAACCCGGTTATGGGACAAAAACTGAAATGAAAAATTTAAATTCATTTGAAAATGTGCGTAAAGGACTTGAATTTGAAGAAAAACGTCAAATAAATGTCTTGATGTCTGGTGGTATTGTTCAACAAGAAACACGCCGTTTTGATGCACCAACTGGTACAACTATTTTGATGCGTGTCAAAGAAGGGGCTAGCGATTATCGTTATTTCCCAGAACCAGATATTCCACCAATTCATATTAGTGATGACTGGATTCAAGAAGTTAGAGAATCAATTCCCGAAATGCCTGACAAACGACGGACACGCTATGCAAGTGAATTAGGCTTGCCTGAATATGATGCTGAAGTCTTAACACAAACAAAAGAAATGTCAGATTTCTTTGAAGACACAATTAAGTTAGATGCAGATCCTAAGTTAGCTGCTAACTGGTTAATGGGTGAAGTTAATGCGTTCATGAATACAAATAAATTAAACTTACAAGATACTAAATTAACACCAGCAAATCTTGCTGGAATGATTAATTTAATTACTGATGAAACAATTTCAAGTAAGATTGCTAAAAAAGTTTTCCAAGAAATTATTAAAAATGGTAGCGAACCTAAAGCTTGGGTTGAGTCTAAGGGACTTGTTCAATTATCTGACCCAGCTAAGTTACAACCCATTATTGATGGTATTTTAGATAACAATGAACAATCAATTGAAGATTTCAAAAATGGTAAAGATCGTGCTGTTGGATTCTTAATCGGACAAATCATGAAACAAACACAGGGACAAGCAAATCCTAATGTGGTCAATCAATTATTGATGGCCTCATTGAAGCAAAGATAATCTTATTAAAATAAGATTCATGTGGAGGAACGGAATGAGAAAAAGAGCCAGAATTATCTATAACCCAACATCCGGTCGTGAGGCTTTAAAAAGTGATCTCGTGAGTATTCTAGACATCATTGAAAATGCCGGGTATGAAACTAGTGCTTATGCGACGACAGCGAAGAAACATTCAGCTCGAGATGAAGCAACGAGAGCTGCTAAATCAGGGTTTGATTTAGTAATTGCTGCTGGTGGCGACGGAACCATTAATGAAGTTGCTAATGGAATTGCTGGTCTTAAGCACCGACCTAAGATAGGTGTTATTCCAGCTGGAACGACAAATGATTATGCGAGAGCTTTGAAAATACCTAGGGATGATTCAGTTGCTGCTGCAAAAGTAATTGCAAAAGGTAACACAGTTAAAATGGATGTTGGACAAGCTGGAGAAAAATATTTCATTAATATCGCTGGTGGTGGATTATTAACGGAATTAACTTATGATGTTCCTTCACAATTTAAATCACTTTTTGGTTATCTGGCTTATTTAGCTAAAGGTGCTGAAATGTTACCTAGAATGAAACCAATTGAAATGAACCTTGAGTATGATGGGGGAATTTTTAAAGGGAAAGCATCAATGTTTTTATTAGCATTGACGAACTCTGTAGGTGGCTTTGAACAAATCGTACCAAACGCTTCACTTGATGACGGTAAGTTTACCTTGCTTATTGTTAAAGCGACTAATATCGCCGAAATGTTGCATTTAATGGCACTTGTGTTAAATGGTGGGAAGCATATTAATGATAAACGTGTGATTTATGTTAAAACGTCTAAATTAATTGCTAAACCAGTCGATAATAAAATGATGATTAATATTGATGGTGAATATGGTGGTGATGCACCAATGACTTTCAAAAATTTAAAGCAACATATCGAAATTTTTGCGAATACAGATGCATTGCCAGAAACGTCAATTACGTCAGGTCGTACGGCTGCCGAAATTACAGCTGAAGAACATTTTGTAAAAGAAGTCCAAGAAATGCATAGTGAAGATGTTGACGGTAATGGTACAATTAGTAAAGTAAGAGATAACTAAGAAATTAAGTAGGATTGAGGTGCTTGGTAAAGGCCTCAATCCTGTTTTATTTCTAGAGTTGGCAACTATTGACTTTTAGGGGTTAAACATGGTTGAATAAAGTAAATACGCAGGAACATCGAAAGGACAACAATGAAAAAACTACCTCCAGTAATAAAGAACCAAGAATTTGATACAGAAATTATCGATTTAACTTATCAAGGTATGGGTGTCGCTAAAGTTGATGGCTACCCATTATTTATTGAAAATGCATTACCAGGCGAAAAAGTTAGTATTCGTGTAATGAAAGTTAGCAAGAACTTTGGTTTCGCTAAAGTTTTAGCTTTTCGTAATGAGAGCCCAGATCGTGTTGAAACAAAAGGTTCAGCATATACACAAACTGGAATTGCACCTTTACAACATTTAGCATACCCAGCACAATTAAAATTCAAACAAGCACAAGTTCAAGAGTTATTGAAAAAAGCGCATTTGGATATTGAAGTATCTGATGCTGTTGGAATGGAAAATCCTTTCCATTACCGTAATAAAGCACAAGTGCCTGTTCGCGAAATTGCTGGTGAATTAAAAACAGGATTCTTCAAGAAAAACAGTCATGATTTTGTTGCAATTGAAGATTTTTTAATTCAAGATGAAGAAATTGATAAAGCAATCGTAGCTGTACGTGATGTCTTACAACGTTTCCATGTGGAAGCATATGACGAACGTGCACATAAAGGGATTATCCGTCACATTATGGTTCGCCGTGGTCATTACTCAAAACAAATGATGATTGTCTTAGTAACACGCTCTAAGAAATTACCAATGTTTACTGAAATTACTGCTGCAATCCGTGAATCATTACCTGAGGTTACAACTATTGTTCAAAATACAAATTCTGAAAAGACAAATGTTATTTTAGGCCGCGAAAACAAAGTTTTATTTGGCCCTGGTTATATTGAAGATCAATTAAATGGATTAACATTTAGAATTTCACCACATTCTTTCTACCAAATTAATCCTGTCCAAACAGAAAAATTATATGCTGCAGCATTTGAACGTGCTGGTTTAACTGGTAATGAAACAGTTATTGATGCTTATAGTGGTATTGGAACAATTTCATTATCAATGGCAAAACATGCTCGTCAAATCTATGGTGTAGAATTAGTTTCTGCAGCGGTTAAAGATGCGAAAGAAAATGCTAAGATTAATGGTATTGATAATGTTCGTTTTGAAACTGGGATGGCAGAAAACTGGATGGAAAACTGGAGTCATGCTAACTTAAGACCTGACGTTTTAGTTGTCGATCCTCCTCGTAAGGGGCTAGAACCAGCATTTATTGAAAGTACACTTAAAATGCAACCTAAAAAAGTTGTTTACATTAGTTGTAACCCTTCAACATTAGTTCGTGATTTACAGAGCTTCTTAGATGATGGTTACAAAGTTACAAAACCAATTTTACCAGTGGATCAATTCCCACAAACAACACATATTGAAACAGTTACAATTTTAGAAAAATAACCAATTTAATATAATAGATGAGGAAGACCAAAGGTATTTTACTTTTGGCCTTTTTTTTGCAAACAGATAAATTGTATTCAGTGTGAAAAAGAGTATTCTAATGATATCTTAAAACATTAGGAGGTCCATTATGTCAAAAGAAACTGAAAAAGAATTACGTGAACGTTTAACTAATGAAGAGTTTGAAGTTACACAACATGCTGCAACGGAAGCGCCATTTACCGGTAAATATGATGACTTCTATCAAAAAGGAATTTACGTTGATGTTGTTAGTGGGGAAGCACTTTTTAGTTCAGCAGAAAAATATGACGCTGGCTGCGGTTGGCCATCATTTTCAAAACCAATCCCAGGTTCTAAGATTGCTGAGTTGGTTGATAATAGTCTTTTTGGTTATCAACGAACGGAAGTTAGAAGTAAGGAAGCAAATTCACATTTAGGTCATGTATTTACTGATGGACCTAAAGACCAAGGCGGATTACGTTATTGTATTAACTCTGCCTCATTGAAGTTTATTCCTGAAGCAGAAATGGAAGCTGCTGGATATAGTAACTATTTAAATAATTTATAAAAAATAAAAACATTCGACTTAAGGGATATGAGCCTATCTGGCTCTAAAAGTTGAATGTTTTTATTTGTATAATTATCCTTGGCTTTTTTGATGAATAAAGTAAACAGGAATGCCAAGTCCCGTTATTAATAGACCAACAAGTGCTAACGTCGTTTGTGTTAATAGTGTCGCAACGAGTATAAAAATACCCCCAATAATCGCGATGATTGGAATGATTGGATATAAAGGAACTTTATAGGGTCTATTTAATTCAGGTTCACGTTTTCGTAATATAAAGATAGCAACGAAAACTAGTACATTAAAAATCCAAATAACAAAAATAAGCATATCTGTTAATAAATCAAAACTACCTAAGAACATCATTATTATTGCGATACTTATTTGTAAAAAGCCCGCAATATATGGAACTCTCGTATGAGGAGATAAGCGTTTTAGCCAATTACTAAAGGGGAGTTGGTTTTCTAAGGCCATCGCATATGGAACGCGCATACCGGTTAACGTATAGCCGTTAGTGGCACCGTAGACTGAAATTAAGATACCAACGGTCACAAACTTACCACCAAATTGTCCAAATAGTTGTCTTGAGGCATCAGAAGCTGCATTTAAATTGCCAGCTAATCCTGAAATAGGAAGAGCCTTAAGAAAAACAAAATTAATTAATGTATAGATAATTGTGATGAAAAATAATCCTGAAATAATGGCTTTCGGTAAATCACGTTCTGGATGGTGCATCTCTCCGGCAATATTTCCAACCCCAATCCAGCCATCATAAGCAAACATGGTCGCAAGAAGGCCGCCACTTAAAGCAGTAAAGAAAGACTGGTGCGCGCCGGATGTTAACGGAATTAAACTAAACGTCACTTGTCCAGGAGTGAAAATCCCCCATATCACAATGACAATAATAGGTAATAATTTTAAAACTAATGAAATTGATTGAAAGGTACCACCAACTTTGGCGCCTAAAAAGTTAATCAATGTGATACTGATTCCACTAATTAAAGCAAATGGGATAATTAAATGTGAATCAAGATGGAAAAGATTAATTAATTGTGTGCCAAAAATAATTGAAAGAGCTGCAATGTTTGCTGGATAATAAATGATTATTTGTGCCCAGCCAAGTAAAAATGCTGGGAAACGGCCATAAGTATATTCGATATATTTAATGGCGCCACCAGTTTCTGGGATGGCGGCTGCAAGTTCTGCAGCGGTTAATCCAGCACAGATAGTTAAAAAGCCACCAAGTAACCAAACAAATAAAGTTAAGTTAGCAGATTGGGTTTGTTGTGTAACGCTTGAAACTTTAAAAAAAACGCCTCCGCCGATAACTGTTCCCATTACAGTTGAAAGGGCAGCGAAAAAGCCAATATCTCGTTTTAGGTGATCATTGTTCATGGAAAAAGGTCCTCGTTTCTATATTAAAATGCGTATTTAACTATTTTAGACTATTTAAACGTGTAATGAAACAAAAAATGAAGATGATAATCAACAAAATTCTGTTAATCTACATCTTCATTTTTATCATCTTGTGATTCTACAATTGGGGCTAATTTAATGGGATAGGTCCGGTTATCTGCTTCGTCAAACAAACTCACTGGTCCTTGATCGTTTGCATCAATTCTTAGATGAAAACCATATTCATCTAAGAAACTAAGTTCACGCTCATCTATATGTTCAATCTTACCATCGAGTGCACGTTCGTCAATTCGAATTGTGAGGTCTGATGAAATATCCAAATTATGGTGTCGATGACTTAATTCATCGTAGAATAGCCAATGTCCAGCATAAAAAATAGGTAAAGAAACCTTAGTTTTAGGTGCGGTTATAGACTTAATATCTTTCGTTAATCCAATAAAAAATGATGCACCTAGTAGTGCAAAACTACGTTTCTTCACAGCTATCCCTCCTAATTAGAACTCTTCTACTTAAATATAGCACTTTTAGCTAACAAGCGGAAAGAATTGCCCAAAATATATATAAATTTAATCTATCGTCACAAAATTGAAATAAAGCAATCGTTATGAAAACGGTTCAATTGTTGTTATAATGAATTTAATAATAAAATGGAGGTATTGGGTATGATTAAATTAGGTATTATTGGTACAAATTGGATTACAGGTCAATTCGTTGAAGCAGCGCATGAATCTAATGAATTTCAATTGACTAGTGTCTATTCAAGAACCGAATTAAAAGCCAAAGATTTTGGTGAAAAATATGGTGCAACAAATTTTTACGATAATATGACAGAATTTTTAAATTCAGATAAATTTGAGGTAATCTATATTGCTTCTCCGAATAGTTTACATTTTGAACAAATTAAATTAGCGATTGAAGCTGGTAAAAAAGTTATTGCCGAAAAACCAGTGGTCTCAAATCCAACAGAAATGGCCGCTATTCAGACGGTTCTTAGGGAACATCCTGGAAGTCAATTATTTGAAGCAGCTCGACAAATTCATCAAGATAATTTCAAAATTATTGAACAAAAAGTAACTGAACTAGAGACCATCCAAGGCGCAACTTTAACTTATATGAAGTATTCGTCACGTTATGATGCTATTTTAGCAGGTGAAGAACCTAATATCTTCTCACCAAAATTTTCTGGTGGTGCATTACAAGACTTAGGTGTTTACGTTGTTTATAATGCTATTTCTTGGTTTGGTACACCACTTGAAGTTCAGTACTATCCAACAATGTTACCAACAGGTGTTGATGGTAAAGGTGTCGCAATTCTAACTTATGAAGATTTTAGAGTGACCTTAAATATTGGTAAGACAGCAAATTCATATTTAACTAGTGAAATCTATGGCCTAAAAGACACAATTGTGATGGATAATGCAGCTGAATTAAATGAGGTTCTTTATCGAGATGGCTCTGATAAAGAAGAACTACTTAGTCAAAAACCAGCTAAAAATCCGATGTTAGCTGAAGCGATTGATTTTGCTAGAGTCATCAATAACCCCAATGACGTAACGAACAAAGCTGATTATATAAAATGGCAAAAACTTAGTGTGACAGTTAATCAAGTATTGTTTGATTTAAGGAAAAGTGCCGGAATTGAATTTCCAGCTGATCATAAATAAGAATTATTGAGATAAGTTTCTGTGAATCAATGGAAGCTTATTTTTTATATGCTATACTTAATTATTAAAACTAATCCTATGAAGTTAAAAGAAAGAGACTAAAATGAATCCAAAATTTGATGCATATTTTAAAGAACAAGGTTTTGAAACACAATCACCCATCCAAGAAGCCGTTTATGAACCTCTAAAATCAGGTGAAAATATCCTTGGATTAGCACCAACCGGTTCTGGTAAAACATTAGCGTTCAGCTTACCTTTACTCGAAAGATTAATACCTAAAGATGGCATTCAACTATTGATTATTGCACCTTCACAAGAATTAGCTATGCAATTAGCAGGTGTCATTCGTCCTTGGGCTAAAGAACTTGATTTAAAAGTTCAAGCTATTATTGGTGGTGCTAATATGAAACGCCAAATTGAAAATTTAAAGAAAAAACCTGAGATTATTGTCGGAACACCAGGTCGCTTATTGAATTTAGCTGAAGATAAAAAAATTAAATTACATAAAGTTAAATCAGTTGTCATTGATGAAGCGGATGATTTATTAACGGATGAAACACTAACAACTTGTCGTGATTTAATCAGCCAGGCACCTGCAGGCATTCAATTAAGTTTCTTTTCTGCGACGGAAACGGCAATATTAGATGATTTGAAAAAATGGTTTGGTGCTAATGTGACAACTTATGATGTTCGTGAAGTTGATCAAACACAAGGTATCGTTCACCATTATTCAATTGAAACACCAACGCGTAAACGTCAATCAACGTTGCGTCGTTTAGCAAATGTTGAAGATTTTTATGCACTAGTTTTCTTTAACCAACTATCATCGTTACAAGATATGGCTCAAAAATTAAAATATGATCATGTACCAGTCGCTGTCTTAGATAGCGAGCAACGCCAAGTTAATCGTGCTAATGCTTTATCACAACTTCATAAGCATGAAATTAAATTATTACTAACGACGGATGTTGCCGCTCGAGGTTTGGACATTCCAATGTTACCCGCAGTCGTAAATTATGATATGCCTAAAGATACGACGTCATATATTCATCGTGTCGGCCGGACAGGCCGGATGGGTGCTGAAGGGATGGTTATTAATCTTGGAAATGAACATGATCTACGTACCTTAAAACAAGATTTAAAAAATACACCATTTGAAATTGAAAAAGGTTACTTATATGATGGTGCGATTGTAACAGAAAGACCAGAACGTGTGGCTGAACCAAAAGCTAAGAAACTTAAACCAGTTGAAGTGAAAGCCAAAACAGTTGATGGTCAAAAGCAATCTGATGAACCAGTAAAGAAACCACATCGTAAAGTTCGTTTGAGAAATCAAAAAAATAAAGGTAAAAGACGCAAACCAAAAGCAGAACATTTTGATTAATGAGAAGGATCATCCAATAATAATTGGATGATTTTTTTATTGACTAATTTTGTAAGCGATTGCACGAATAGGGTAACCGTGCTATATTTAAAGAGGTTAATTCGTACAGAAGAAGGAGTTGAGTAGATCCATGACAAATATGAAGTTAGATGAAACTCATTTTGGAAGTTACTTTGATTTATCAATTTATGCCTTTAATAAAAAAGTATCAGCACAGAGAAAGAGCTTTTTTCGCAAACTTTATGAGCATTCATCAGATTGGGGCTCAGTTGAATCTGGGAAAGTTGTCAGCGGTGTGATTAATACACCATTTACGACTCATTTTCACGGGACTCAATTTAAAATGGGTGGTATTGGCTATGTTGCAAGTTATCCAGAATTTGCTGGTCAGGGTAGTATTGGACAATTAATGAATTTAGCTCTGGATGAGATGTATGATAATGGAACGACATTATCGTATTTAGCGCCATTTTCGTATCCGTTCTATCGTAAATTCGGTTACGAAGCAACATTTGATCAAACGATATATCGGATGAATACGAAGGATTTACCACGATTAAAAGTTAAGGCCATAGGTCACGTTGAACGTCACCGTTATTTGGATGTAAAAGAGGAATTAAATAAATTATACCAACAGAATCAGCTCTCTCAACAAGGTGGTATTGAACGGCCAGATTGGTGGTTAACTTATTCGGCGGAGAAACACCCTAACTGGGAAGTAGCGGTCTATTATAATGAAAAAAATGAGTCAGAAGGCTATCTTGTTTATCAAAGAGAAACTGATGAATTTAAAATCGTTGAATGGATATATCAAACAAGTGAGAGTTGGCTCCAATTACAAAATTTTGTGCTTAAGCATCAATCAGCATACGAATGGTTTAGTTATGAGAGTCCAATTGGACAGCCATTTCCAGATGTACTGGCAAATCCTCAAGTTGAAGTGACAACGCAACCTTACATGATGGCAAGAATTGTAAATGTTGAAGACTTTCTCAGCAGATACCCTTACCAGCAAGATTTTCCACAAATTGTGATTCAAGTTCAAGATTCGACTATTCAGGCTAATGAAGGCTATTGGCAAATTAGCCGAATAGACGGACAAACAAAAGTTGAAAAGACTGAAAATTCAGCAACTACGTTTACAACGGATATTCAAAATTTAACACGAAGTATGATGGGGTATCGAACATTTAAACAATTAAAACAATATGGATTTGTATCAGGCGACGTGACGTTATTCGATGGCGCATTAATTAAAGAACAACCGATATTAAGTGATTATTTTTAAGGAGAGAATAGATAATGGAATATGAAAAAATGAGTCAATTTCCAACTGATTTTTTATGGGGGGCTTCCTCAGCTGCTTACCAAATTGAAGGTGCGTATCAAGAAGATGGTAAAGGATTATCAGTTTGGGATAAATTTGTAAGAATTCCTGGGAAAACATTTAAGGGTACAAATGGTGATGTAGCCGTCGATCATTATCACCGTTTTAAAGAAGATGTCGCCTTAATGAAGGAGCAAGGATTGAAAGCTTACCGTTTTTCAATTGCTTGGACACGTATTTATCCAGAAGGAAAAGGTAAAGTTAATCAAAAGGGGATAGATTTTTATAATCGATTAATCGATGAGTTAATTGCGAATAATATTGAACCTGTTGTGACACTTTATCATTGGGATTTACCACAAGCATTACAAGATGAATATGCTGGTTGGGAATCTCGTGAAATTATTACTGATTTTACGGATTATGCGAAAACTTGTTTTGATGCATTCAGTGATCGTGTTAAATATTGGGTATCATTAAATGAACAAAACGTATTTATTTCTCATGGCTATCAAATGGAGAGTCATCCGCCTGCAGTAAATGATGAAAAAAGAATGTATGCTGCAAATCACATTGCTAATTTAGCAAATGCTTCAGCAATTAAGGCATTTCATGAAGGTCATTATCAAGGTGAAATTGGGCCTAGCTTTGCCTATAGCCCGGGTTATGCAGTTAATGGAGATCCTAAAAACCAAGTTGCGGCTACTAACTATGAAGATTATGCTGCTCATTTTTGGATGGATATTTATGTTTATGGACGTTATCCAAAAATGATTTATAAATGGTTAACTGAACGTGGAACTGCACCTACTGTTACAGAAGCAGATCAAGCTCTTTTAATTGCTGGAAAACCAGATTTTATGGGTTTAAATTATTATCAAACCCAAACAATTGCGGCTAATCCGTTAGTTGGTGGTGTTGGACTTGCTGCTGAAAATAATACAGGTAAAAAGGGGACTAGCTCCGAAAGTGGCGTTCCAGGCATGTTTAAGACTACTAATAATGAATTTTTAAAACAAACTGATTGGGATTGGAATATTGATCCTGAAGGGCTAAGAATTGCTCTGAGAAGAATTGATAGTCGTTACGACTTACCTGTTCTTATTACTGAAAACGGTCTTGGTGCTTATGATAAATTAGAAGAAGGCAATACAATTCATGATGATTACCGAATTTACTTTATCAATGAACATATTAAAGCCATTCAAGAAGCCATTTCAGACGGTGTAAAAGTCATTGGGTATACAACTTGGAGTTTCACTGATTTATTGAGCTGGTCAAATGGCTATCAAAAGCGCTATGGCTTTGTTTATATTGATCGTGATGAAGAAAGTGCGAAAGAATTAAAACGATATAAGAAAGATTCATTCTATTGGTATCAAAAGGTCATTAAAGAAAATGGTAGTAAGTTATAAAGTAATTTAAATAGCTATTGATAACGCTTACAATAAATGATACAATAAATATGAAATGAGTGTTACTGATTCGATCAGGCATGACCTATTGATGTAGATATGAAAATATCTGTATTTGTAGGTCATTTTTTATGGGAAGGGGTCGGTTTGATGTGAAGTTCGTAAAAAATTTTAATAATAATGCAGCTTTAGTTGAATCATCCGACAATGTTGAGTGGGTGGTCATTGGTAACGGTATTGGATTCGGTTATCATGCTGGAGATAATATCGATAAGGACCAGATTGACCGACGGTTTAAAGCTGAAGAAGATTCAGATACAATGAAATTAATTTCAGGATTTGATGCAGAAACTTTGGAAGTTACGACAACTTTTGTTGGAGTAGTAGAGCCATTAATTGATGTGACATTTGATGATGTTCAATTTTTGATTTTAGTGGACCATTTTCAATATTCATTACAAAAAAATCGTGAAGAAATGTTTTTAAATGACCGATCTGTTCATTGGGAAATGAAAAAATTATTTCCAAGTGAATTCCAAGCTGCAAAGGTTGGTATTAAAGAAATCGAATCAAAATTTGACATTACGGTTCAAAATAATGAATTGATTTTATTAACCTATCATTTGATTAACGTCAAAGAAGGCGGACATGCTGTTCAAGAATCGATGAAGCTGACAGAACTCATTTCGGGAATTGTTAATATTATTCAATTAGATACTGGTATTATTCTCGACGAAAAATCATTTAATTATAGTCGATTTGTCTCACATTTACGCTATTTATTCATTAGGCATTTTCATAATACTGAGATTGATCGTGCAGAACTTGACCCTGAGTTGCTCGCCATGATGATTAGTCGGTATCCACAAGTGTACGAAACAGTGGAAAAAATCGTGCAGTATATTCGAGAACGGGCCGATTGGGATTTACAAGCAGACGAACAAGTTTATCTAGTTTTACATATCTGGCGAGTAACCCATCGGCAAACAGAAAATTAAATAAATTGATAATTAGGTGTGTTATTGCCATTTATAAGCAAGCATAAACCCAGTTATCCATGCAAACTCGTATTTTTTGAGTTGAAATGGATAACTGGGTTTTAATTTATAAAAAATATAAAGGAGTGATTGTGATGAGTTACGAAAAATTAGCTAAAGATATTTTAAAAAATGTAGGTGGCGAAGCTAACGTTAATAGCGTAGTCCATTGTACAACCCGACTAAGATTTAAATTAAAAGATGAATCTAAGGCCAATACCGATATGTTGAAAAATATGGACGGCGTAGTGACCGTTGTTAAAAGTGGCGGCCAGTACCAAGTGGTTGTTGGAAATCAAGTTCCGGAAGTTTATGATGCATTAGTTAAAGGTAGCGGACTTGATGGTGATGGCATTGTGCCAGATAATGATGGCGAAAAAATGAAACCGCTTGATGCCTTTATTGATATGATTTCAGGTATCTTTGCACCAGCTCTAGGTGTTTTAGCTGCAACAGGGATGATCAAAGGAATAGTTTCATTACTAGTCGCATTTAGCTGGGTGGCACCGACATCTGGAACGTATATTATTTTAAATGCATTAGGAGATTCTTTCTTTTATTTCTTCCCGATTATCTTAGCTTACAGTGCTAGTAAAAAATTCCACGTTAATCCATTGTTGGCAATGGTTATTGGTGCATCCTTAGTTTACCCAACTATTGTGGCACAATTGCCAGCAACACTAGCCGCTTCAGGTGGAAAAGTGCTGTACACTTTATTTGCAGGAACAATTTTTGAATCACCAATCTATATGACATTCTTGGGGATTCCAGTAATCATGATGAGTTACGCATCATCAGTTGTACCTATTATTGTATCAATTTGGTTTGCATCAAAAGTGGAACCATTCTTCAAAAAAGTGATACCAGAAGTTGTACGAACATTCTTAGTGCCAATGTTAACAGCACTTGTTGTTGTGCCTATTACATTTATCTTTATAGGTCCCATAACAACTTGGGCTAGTGATATTGTGGCAACCGGATTTACAGCTGTATACACATTTAGTCCAATTGCCGCTGGCGCAGTTCTTGGTGGCTTATGGCAAGTACTTGTTATCTTCGGGTTACATTGGGGACTTGTTCCACTTGCCTTACTTAACATTTCAACAACAGGCTCAGATCCAATTTTAGCACTTATGCTAGGGACAACGTTCGCTCAAATTGGGTCAGTATTGGCAATTACAATTAAAACAAAAAATAAAAAACTAAAAGGTCTTGGCTATTCTTCATTTATTTCAGGAATCTTTGGTGTTACGGAACCCGCTATTTACGGAATTACGTTACCTCGTAAAAAACCATTTATTATTACATGTATTTCAGCCGCTATTGGTGGCATGGTTCTTGGTGTATTTGGGACAAAAGGATACATGGTTGGTGGATTAGGCATTTTCTCTATTCCAAGTTACTTGAATCCTAAGACAGGAATTGATATGTCATTCTACGCTGTGCTGATAGCAATCGTTGTTTCATTCGTATTGGCATATGTCTTAACACTTATGTTCGGTTTAACAAAGGAAGATCAAGAAGTACCCGTTGCTGTTGCTGAAACAAAAGTAACAACGTCAGTAGTACCTGTAGAAGTAGAAATGAGTGGAGAAATCCTTGGTAGCCCACTTAAAGGCGAAGTATTACCTTTATCAGAGGTTAAAGACCCTGTCTTTAGTTCTGGTATTATGGGTGACGGTATCGCAATTCTACCTGAAGTTGGTCAATTATACGCACCTGCTGATGGTAAAATAACATTAGTTTTTCCAACAGGACACGCAGTTGGTATGGTGACAGACGATGGCGCCGAAATTTTAATGCATATCGGAATGGATACAGTTGAATTAGAAGGTAAGTATTTTGAAATTCAAACAGAAATTGATACCGTCGTAAAAAAAGGCGATTTATTACTTAAATTCGATATTGAAGGTATTAAACAGGCAGGATATGAAATTATTACGCCAATTATCGTGACGAACACACCAAAATATAAAAAAATTAAACCACTTGCTAAAGACCAGTCAGAAATAATTGTTGGTACTGATTTATTAGATTTAGAAATTAATTCAGGAGGTCAATAAGATGACAAAATCAAATTTTCCAGATAACTTTTTATGGGGTGGCGCAACGGCCGCTAATCAATTTGAAGGGGCCTATGATGTTGATGGTAAGGGCCTGTCATTAGTAGATATATTACCAGACGCACACCATGGTCGCTGGGATTATTTATTTAATGTAAAAGAAGCGATGCAGATGAAAGAAGATTTTTATCCTAGTCATGAATCTGTTGATTTTTATCATCATTATGAAGAAGATTTACGATTAATGGCAGAAATGGGTTTCAAAACCTTCAGAATGTCAATTAGTTGGCCACGGATATTTCCACAAGGTGATGAAAAAGAACCAAACGAAAAAGGGCTAGAATTCTATGATAAAGTTATCGATCTTTGTAACGAATTAGGGATGGAACCGTTAGTAACAATTAACCATTTCGATACGCCGTTAGGGATGTTGAAAAAAATGAATGGTTGGGCTGACCGTCGAATGATTGATAATTACTTAAACTTTTCACGCGTCTTATTTATGCGTTATAAGGATAAGGTTAAGTATTGGTTAACATTTAACGAAATTAATATGATTTTACACATTCCGTTATTGGGCGGTGGATTAGATTTGGAAGGGATTGATAATCCTGACCAAATCAAATATCAAGCGGCACATCATCAATTAGTTGCCTCTGCGCTTGCGACAAAATTAGCACACGAAATTAATCCTGATTTTAAGATAGGGTGTATGTTAGCGGCTGGGGTTACCTATCCCAATACACCTAATCCAAAAGATGTATTTGAAGCAATGACAAAGGATCGGGAAGGATACTTCTTTATTGATGTTCAGTCACGTGGCTACTACCCAAGTTATTCGGCAAGATTATTTAAAGATATGGGTATAGAAATTAAAATGGCAGATACCGACGAAAAAGATTTATTAGAAAATACAGTTGATTTCATTTCATTTAGCTATTATTCATCAAGATTAGCAAGCGCTGATCCTGAGATGACTGATAAAACAGCAGCAAATGTCTTTGATAGCTTAAAAAATCCTTACTTAAAGACAAGCGAATGGGGCTGGCAAACAGATGGCCTTGGTTTGAGAACAACGATGAATCAAATTTATGATCGTTATCAGAAACCATTATTTGTTGTTGAAAATGGATTAGGTGCAAAAGATGTTGTGGAAGAAGGCAATAAAATTCATGATGATTATCGCATTTCTTATCTAAGTGAAAATATTGAAGCAATGGGTGAGGCGATTGCAGACGGGGTTTCTTGTCTAGGTTACACATCATGGGGCTGTATCGATTTAATTAGCGCAGGCTCAGGCGAAATGGCGAAACGCTATGGTTACATTTACGTAGATCGAGATAACGAAGGTAACGGGACGCTAAATCGATTGAAAAAAGATTCGTTCTATTGGTATCAAAATGTTATTAAAACAAATGGTGTCGAATTATAAACTGGAAAAATTGAAGATATAAAATTTCGATGCGATTTAAAATACTGTTTAAGCAATGATTGTTTGCTTAAACAGTATTTTTTTATTTGCGAAAGTCTTATTGCTTAGTGGAAAAATAATATTAGGTGTACAATTATCGAAATCTTAAAGATAGTTTAGAAAAGATTGGATAAAATGATGTGTTTTAGACCTTAAAAAAATTGTTAAACAAATATATATAACGTGGAAGAAGGTCTTTCCGATGAGAAAAAGGTTTAAACCTGTAAATAATGAAATGAAATGGGTAGGAATTGTTAGTATCGTGTTGTGTTTAATTGAACCATGGTTAATAGTTGTGAATTTAACGATTGGCATGTGGTTAGTGGGGACGGGTATGATTGGCATTGGAACTTATATTGAAAGACTACCCTTTTTTCAGAAAAATATTGGTTATCGTCTATGTGGTATGTTGTTATTTATATTAATTGCATTCATTAATACAATTTATATAATAGTAATTCTTCTACTGCTACAATTTCAAGGATAAAATAAATAGCACTTACAAGTTAAATATATAAAAAATAGGTTACAAAAGCTCGGCAGTATACCGAAGTCTTGTAACCTATAAGGCGGAAAATTTATTTAAGATGTCCCTGATCAGAGTCGAACTGATGACCTACCGCTTAGGAGGCGGTTGCTCTATCCAGCTGAGCTACAGAGACAAAAAGGCTGATTACTTCATTGTAAATGGCAAAAATAAATAAGTCAATTATTACTATTGTAGATTTTTAAATTCATAGTCATAATTTTCATTTACAACATGGCTAAGGTGTCAGTAGTTTCATAGATATTGATCTTTTAGTTCTAGCAATATTATATTTCTTGAGTGACAGCACAATTTTCTATTGTTATAATTAAACCATTAAATAATTTTATTTGGGAGTAAATAGCTTGATAAATAAGTTTGAATCTTTAAAAAAATATGGAACGGTATTTTGCGTTATTTTTATATTAAGTTTTTTTCTGACAGTTCCGCAGATACTTAATAATAGTTTAGTAGTTGGTGCTGATTCTCTATTCCATTTTAACCGTATCTATGATGATTATATGCAGCTTAAAACAGGTAACTTTAATTATTTTCAATCTAATTACGGTTTTCAACAAAGTGGTCGAATTGTTAATGCCTTATATGGACCAGGGTTTACTTACCTTTTAGGTGGATTACTAGGTATCGTGCATAGTTGGATTAAATTTGAAATTGTCACGTCATTCATAATTTTCTTTATTAGTGGATTTTCAATGTATTTTCTATCTAGAGAATTGAAAGCGACTAAAAAAAATTCAGTCTTAGCTGCTAGTCTTTTTATGGGTAGTTTCTATATCACTCGATGGTCAATCTATCAGAATTTTATGATATGGGGCGTTATGTTGATGCCTTTGATTGTCATTCTTGGGCTTAAAATGATTAAAAATAATGCTAAGGATTTAAAAGTACTACCTTTAGCATTAGCAGTTTCAGTGCTAATCCAAATTCACGTCTTAAGCGCCTTAATGTCAATTGGCGTTTTAGTTGTATTCTTTTTCATTGGCTTTATTCAAACTAACCAGAAATTACAACTTTTATTAAAATGTTTTCTAGCCAGTTTACTGGCGTTAGTTCTGACCTTTAATGTTTGGGGAGCTATGTTGGATGTTTTCTCAAATAATAAAATATATTCACCATTTGCCAATTCAAACATGTCTGGTTCAACCATGAACCTTTCAACTGGTAACTATAGTGGTACACAGTTTGGATTGGTTATGAGTATCATTTTTGTGTTACAAATTGTTTGGTTGTTTTCAAAAAGAAAAGAATTATCTCTAGCTAATAAGATTGTTACTATAATAGGAGCTATTTTTCTTGCTCTAACTACAAATTTATTTCCGTGGACTAGGATATCTATATTAATTCCACAGTTACAAAGTTTTTTACAGTTTCCTTATCGATTTGATAGTTTTACTACGATTCTATTAGTAGCGGGGTTCAGTGCTACAATTTCTACGTTACCTTCGCCGAATGCAAAGAAAAATTGTTCATTGTTTTTAATTGTCGGAAGTATTTTTATTTTAGGGCAATCGTATAGTGATATTCAGACTAAAAATGAAATTTGGAATTCAAATGAGTCAATTATAGCTAAAGGACATGTTACAACCCCAGATTCTTTAAGTACTGTCCAAATAAGAAATGCTTTTACTAATCGTGATTTAAAAAAAGGGTTAGAGGTAGCACAAAAATCAACTCCAGATTATTTACCTAATAATCAAGAATTAAGCAAGGATCCTTACAATGAATATAAAAATGAAATTATAATGAATAAGTCAAATATTATAAAAAGAGTGACAGATAAGGGTGATTTATCGCTTAGATGGACTGCAACAAAAATAGGAGAAACAATGTCCTTACCTATTATTGTTTATAACAATTCAAAAGTTACACTAAATGGAACTAAGCTTAATATAAAAAAGATTACCTTATCAAATATAGGTAGTCCAACGATTAAAGCAACAAAAAAAGGTATCAATAGAGTAACGCTTAGTTATCATTCAAAAATCATTACTAAACCTCGACTAATGATGGTTATTGCAGCGTGGGTGATTAGTAGCTTAGCTTTTATTACCTTTACTTATAGGGATTATAAAAATGACATTTAATATAAACAAACATATGATTTTAATATACTATATTAAGATATACTTTCTGAATTTGGGTTACAAAAACCTAATCAATAAAATAAGTAGTAGTGAAAAAGGTATAAACTAACAGAAATGCTAGTTTATACCTTTTTATGTGATCATTTATGCCCAATCCCCATTACGGAAAACGGGTACTGTACTGCCATCCTCACGAAGCCCATCAATTGACATGTCAGATGAGCCGACCATGAAGTCAACGTGCGTTTGGCTTAAATTTAAACCAGCAGCGGCTAATTCAGTATCGTTCATTTTAGTACCATCCTTAATAGAGAAGGGATAAGCGGAGCCAAGCGCTAAATGGTCACTGGCATTTTCATCGAATAATGTATTAAAGAACGTTATTCCTGATTGTGAAATTGGAGAAGGGTCTGGAACTAAAGCAACTTCACCCAATGATTTTGCGCCATCATCAGTCTCTAGTAAGTGCTGTAAAACTTCTTCACCTTGTTCAGCAGTTGCTTTAACAACCTTACCTGCTTCAAAAGTAAATTTCATACCACTCAAAGTAGTTCCTGCGTAGCTTAATGGTTTTGTTGAAGAAATGTAACCATCAATACGTCTAGAATCAGGTGCGGTGAAAACTTCTTCGGTAGGCATGTTAGCCATGAATTCATGACCTTGTGCATCAAATGAACCGGCGCCTTCCCACAAATGATTTTTAGGGAGACCGATGACGATATCTGTCCCTGGGGCAACATAATGTAAAGCAGAAAATTGTTCTTTATTTAATTCTTCAGCTTTTGTGCGCAATGTTAAATCATGTTGATGCCATGCTTCAATTGGATCTTCATGATCAATACGTGTTGTTTTAAAAATTTCTTCCCAAAGTCGTGAAACAGCAAGTTCGCCTTTTAATTCAGGAAAAACGAGTTCAGCCCAAGCAGTATCTGCGGCAGCGACTACAGTCCAACTAACGTCATTATTTTGAGTTGCTTTACGTAATGGACGTAGAGCTTGACCCATAGCTTTTTGGCGTGAGGCAATCTTTTCAGAAGGGATACCAGCAAAGGCATCAGGATCATCTGACATGACTGAGATGCGAGATGCTTTTTTAGCAACCCAATCTTCAACTTCTGAGGTTGCATAACCAGGAACGTCGACTAAACGGTCTAGTGGAGCAAATTCAAGGAATGATTTCGAGACATGACTATCTGCCCATTTAACGATAACTTCACTTGCGCCAGCAGCATAAGCTTCATTGACGATTAAATGAGCTAATTTTTGTTGGGTTACGGAAATTTGTAGGACGATTGTTTGGCCTTTTGAGACGTTAACACCGACTTTGACGATTAATTCAGCATATTTTTTAAGTTGATCTTCAAAATTTATTTTTGACATAGAAAGACCTCCAAATTTATTTATGAAATAATGATAACATATTAATGAGAAAATGATTAATAATTAGGCTATTAAATTTTTGTTAACAAAATCAGAATTTTGTCTTTTCTTTGGTATAATAGTAACTAATATAATCATTGAGGAGGCCAATTATGAAAAAAGTAAAAGTGATGACTGTTTTTGGGACGCGTCCAGAAGCAATAAAAATGGCACCTGTTGTCTTAGAGTTAAAAGAACGTACGACGGAGTTTGAAACAGTAACTGTCGTAACAGCACAACATCGCCAAATGTTGGACCAAGTCTTAGAGATATTTAAAATAACGCCAGATTATGATTTGAATGTGATGCACGCTAACCAGACATTAAGTGATACAACTCGAAATGTTTTACAAAAATTAGATGATGTTATTAAAGTAGAGCAGCCTGATATTATTTTAGTTCATGGTGATACAACAACAACATTCGCCGCTAGTATTTCAGCTTTTTATAATCAAGTGGCAATTGGACACGTTGAAGCGGGATTACGGACTTGGGATAAGTATTCACCGTTTCCAGAAGAAATGAACCGTCAACTAACAGATGTACTGGCAGATATGTACTTTGCCCCAACTTCGCAAAGCGAAACTAATCTGTTATTAGAAAATCATCCAAAAGAAAATATTTTTGTAACAGGTAACACAGCCATCGATGCTTTAAAACAAACAGTTCAAAAAGAGTATGACCATGATGTTCTATCAGAAGTAAATCCTGCGAATAAAATGATTTTACTCACGATGCATCGTCGTGAAAACCAAGGTGCACCTATGCGTCGTGTTTTCGAAGTGATTAAATCTGTCGTTAAAGATCAGCCAGATGTTGAAGTCGTTTATCCGGTTCATTTAAATCCAGTTGTTAAAGATTTAGCCGAAGAAGTCTTAGGTGGAGAACAGCGCGTTCATCTAATTGAACCGCTTGATGTGGTTGATTTTCATAATATCGCTGCAAAAAGTTACTTTATTATGACGGATTCAGGTGGTGTTCAAGAAGAGGCGCCATCATTAGGAAAACCAGTTCTTGTTTTACGTGATAACACAGAACGTCCGGAAGGCGTGAAGGCGGGTACATTGAAGTTAGTTGGAACTGACCCTGTGAAAGTCAAAGAAACCATGCTATCATTAATAACTAATAAGACAGAGTACGAACGAATGGCAAATGCTAAAAATCCTTATGGAGATGGGCAAGCAGCTAAACGAATATTAGATGCCGTTGCTTATCGATTTGGAGATAGTCAGCAAGAACCTGAACGTTTCGAATAAATGGAGGATTTCTAAAGCATGAGCAAAAGAACAAAACGTCCCATTATTATTGGTGTAACAGGTGGTACTGGTAGCGGTAAGACGACGGTTAGTAATGCTATTTATTCACAATTAGCTGGCGAATCAATCATGATTTTACAACAAGATACTTATTATAATGATCAAGCTGAAATGAGTATGGAAGAACGTAAAGCAGTGAACTATGATCATCCACTCGCGTTTGACAACGAACAGATGATTAGTGATTTGGAACAATTGTTGGATAATGAAGCAATTGATATGCCTGTTTATGATTACACACAGTTTACTCGTTCAAGTGAGACGATCAGAACAGAACCTCAAGATGTTATCATTGTTGAAGGAATTCTAATTCTAGGGGACGAAAAGCTCAGAAGTTTAATGGATATTAAAGTTTTTGTTGATACAGATGATGATTTACGTATTATTCGCCGTATCACACGTGATATGAAGGAACGTGGTCGCTCATTACAATCAGTTATTGATCAATACGTTAAAACGGTTAAACCAATGTATAATCAATTCATTGAACCAACGAAACGCTATGCGGATATTATTGTGCCAGAAGGTGGCGCAAATACAGTTGCTATTGATTTATTGTCAACTAAAGTCCGTGACATTTTACAACAAGACTAGCTAAAAAATCTCATACCAAAAAGTCCCCAAAAGTCTCATGACTTTTGGGGACTTTTTGGTATGAAAAAACTGTTGTTGGTAATAGCTTTTACGCTATTACCAACAACAGTTAGAGTGGACTTGTCATTTATGAACACTATTTTTGTCTAGTTTTCTATTTATAAAATGGAGTGTTATCATCGATAAAATACTAATAATCCAAGTTAAAATGACGAAAAACAAACGCCATGTAGTGATCATTTCCGATTGATATCTAAGCACTACACGATTACTCCCTTTTTTTGTTGCCTTAACAGTAGGGACACCTAATGCAGATAGAGATAATCGGTGTAATTGACTTCCATTTAAGGAGAGCTCTGAATTATTATAAACGACAATAGGAAGTGCGATGGATTCACCTTTTTTTGTCGCATGCCATTTAAGGATTAAATCACCATTTTTTGTAACAGTCTTAGTGATATTAGGACGATTCCTAACAATATCTTTCTTGTATTCTTTTTTATTATATGTTGTCTTTTGTTCTTGATTATTTGGTAAATAATCTGGGGCTATTTTTTTAACCACCTTTAATCCTTTTGATAAATCAGAACTAGTAAAATTAGTTCTAATTTGATCACTCGTTAGATGATTTGAAACGACAACGCTCCCTTTATAAATAAGAGGATCATTGGAATTCCAGAGCTTATTTTGCTGTTGAATATCAATATATGATTGACCTAAAATAAAAAGACTACTAATGATTAAAAATAACTCGCCAAACTTTTTAGGCTTAAATGAAGGTAGCTCAGAAAGAGAGTTGCCAAAACCAGCAAGTAATAAGACAGTTGCAAAACCATAAAAGCGGTAAGGAAATTGTAAAAAACTTCGAAGCTGTGGTATTAGATTCGATATTGTCGTCCAAGGAACAAGATTTGTTGATAACAGGAGAAATAAGGCTCCTAATAGTGTCATTAGCTTATTAGAAAGTGATACTTGTGACCACCTAGAAAATAGTAAAACAAATTGTAAAATGAAAATAACGCTCATAAATAGTCCTATAGATGAAGCGCTATAGCTAGTTGTTGAAAAACGCATTGTAGCACTAGCCATATCTAAGTGAGTGTAAGGCGAGTACAGCGTATTTCTTGTGAAAATTTCTAGCATAGCGCCCCAAACATTAAAGGTTAGAACAATAGTTAGAAGGGCCGCTAAGAAACATTTTGATAAAAGCTGTAATTTTTGATTTGTCTTGTAAAAACCGACAACAAAGAAGATAAAGATGACGCCAACCGACATTAAGGCACTTAAGACATGAATTTGAATAAGCGCTGAAATCAATAATGCTAATGGTAGTACTTTTAAATCCTTAGCATTATTTTTAATCATTTTAAGCCCGAGGATGACAATTAAGGGCATTAGCATAACGCCCCAAGACATAAAATTCTGGTTAATTGACCAACGGGTAACGTAAAAACTCCCCATAAATAGACTAGCAATCAATAATGAAATTTTCTTAGAGGATTGAAGCTCTCTAGATAGAAAATACATTGAGTAACCACTAATAAAGAAAATTAAAAAGGAGGTTATGATTTGAAATAAAATCCAATTATGAACAATTAAGAGTAAGATACCTAACAGATAAGCAAAACCTGGTCCATATAAGGCGTTAATAATGCGACCACTCTGTAAAAAACCATAGTTAGTTTGAAAATAACTAAAGTTACCTGTTTTAAATTGGATATAGGTATCGTAAATACGATTGAAATGAAAAAGCGAGTCACCACCTAAGACTAGACTGTGGTTGATTATTTGTGGAAGAACTAAAAATAAACTAATCAAAAAGATGGTTGTAAATACGATTAAACGATTTTTAAGATAACTGACTTTATTTAACAAGATAGTAAACCCCTAATAGATTTATTTAGTAGATGAGGTCATAATAATATCATTTATGTCTAATTAAAGTCTTCTTAAACGTCTCCAAATTAGAGGTGTTAAACTATAACTCCCCCAAACAATGAGGCCAAAAACACTTAAAAGAAAACCAGTTGATAAGCCAGGTGTTTGATAACTATAAATGATATGATGAGTTCCTTTTTTTAATTTTAAGCCAATAAAAGCGCTATTTGTTTTAATAACGGGCACGCTATGACCATTATCAGTCGCTGTCCAACCTGTAGAGTAAGGGATAGATGATGTTAGGATACCTAATTTATTTGTTGTTATTTTGCCACTAACTCTATTTGTAGCAAATTTTAATGAATTTAATTTATTTTTCTGGATTTTTTTAACATCATTTGTGTAAGTTTGACCAAGCGGAACGGCAGTAATTTTAAGGTTGAATGAGTAAGTCCCTGAATTTGATAAAAGTAAATCCAAACTTTTGGGCATTTGTTTTTGATAGCCCATATTTAGGGTAGCATCAGATAAAACTTTAAAGAAAGAAAGATTTTCAATACCCAATTGCTCAATCGTATTAGTCGTTAAATTAGATTTAACCCCGATCGAATAGCCTGTATTGGAAGAACCTGTCGTCAGTTGCTTCCTAAGCGATTTCTGTGCTGACCGGGGACCATTCGTATCTAATAACTGGTTATCTGGTTTCGTAGTATTATTAAAAATAGCCATATTCACTTGTTCTTTAGAGGACAGTGATTGGTGCTTAATGTTAGTTAATGAAAGATGCAATTCAGAATTTTGATATTTTTTTGCGTTCTTAATGTCAATCTGATAGCTATCTGAAACAGGATTATTACGATAGTGATTATTGGTAATACGTGTTTTTGTTTCGTTAGGTTCTCCGGCGTTCACTGTTTTTACAATTGTATAGGCAACGTTTTCAGTATCAAATGTTGATTGTTTCTGGTTAAATCCGGATGTATCCGCGATACTAACGGCTTTAGCTAATTGACGTTCTTGATCAGAAGCGGATAATTTAGCAGTTTTTTGATTTGAAGTGACATCAGATTGCCAATAAATTAATGGAAAATTATTCTTAGTTTCATAAAGATTGGTTTTCTCAGGTTTATTTTTATTTTCAGATTTAGTTTTGAGTAATGTATAACCATAGGGGATCTTTGACTCATTTGGCTCATTTGAATGAGTAAAGAGATACTTAACGCCAAAAAAGTTATTAGCGATTGTTCGATCATCAAAATTTTCAATCGGAATATTATTGTTATATTGAGCATTTTGTAACCTGTTTGAAAATACTCCGACTGCGCCATTTTGAATCGAGTAGTATGAGTTAATTAAATTTAAATCATTATTTAAATTATTTCGTAACATGTAGTTAGAACCAAAGTTATAATTTTGGCTAATCGTTGAAACACGAAATGAGTTAGATTTAGGAAGAGAATTATCTAATCCATCAAATAGATTAGATGATAGTTTCTGGTAACTACCAGAGGGCATTAAAGTCTTACTATAAAAGTTAGTGAAAGGTGATGCAAAAGAAACCCCAGTAAAGATCAAGTTCACTAGGATAAGACCGAATATGATTCGACCAGAATTTTTATTTTGACGGTAAAGTAAGATTGCGACAAAAAAAGAAATTAAAAAGATAACAGGAATGAAAATTTCTGTCGTCCCATTAATATAAAAGGGTAATGATACTAAAAGTAAATAGATACCAAGACAAATACTGAGGTATTTAATTTCAGGCAACGTTATTTTTTTGAGAGAATCAATGAAGAAGGCACTTCCAAGTGAAATGGGAACAAATAATAATAGAATCCAACGATTAGAAGGGGCTTGAAAACCATTAAACATCGCACCAAACATTGGGAATAGTAACATAATCAACCCAATTGAAAGACTCGTTGTCATTAGTGGGTAGTGTTTCCAATGGTAAAACAGATGGAATAATGCTAGAACAGCTAAACTACTAAAGCCAAATTTAACCCAGAAAGAAGATACTCCGCCAGCAAGTAATTGAGCAGGTAAATTAATGTAGTAATAAGCGGGGAAAGAGGTCAAACCATTTGCGAATAGACCACCTGACCGAGTTGAACTAAAGACCGCAAGAATTGACGGTAGCATGATAAAGGCAGAAATCAGTAAACTGATGACTGTACTGATTAAAAAAGTGCCCGCTGTTTTAAAGAAACTGAGATTTTTTCGATAATAATAAATGAAACGTAGTACTAAATATACAAAAGCACCGATGCCTAAGACTATGGCGAAGTAAAAGTTACTGATAAACATCCATGAAAAAGCAAAAATGAAGAAATGTGGTTTAAACCCTTGTAAAATTTTTTCTATTCCGACAATTATAAGTGGAAAAAGAATGAATGGTGTTAGGAAAAAAGGTTGCATTAGGGATGAATAAAGTGAAAAAGAAGTGAAGGTATAAATGATTGCCCCACCTAAGATCGCGCTATTCGTTAATTTAAAGTGTCTCGCAAAGAAGATAAATGATAGCCCCACGCAAAATAACCTCAAAATGAGTGTGAGCTGGTAAATAGTCACAACGGCACTTGAGGGAAATAATAGCGTAATATAGGCGAATACGTCTCCAATAACGTAATAAGCAAATGTTTGAAATTGATCTGCGCCAAGCCCTAATTTCCAAGACCACATTTGGAGTGGTTGAAAGGGATGGTTGATGAATTCACCAAGTAGTTGACGATAATTTTCTAATACAGGTAGATGCTGTTCAGCAGGATCATGACTTTGAATTAAAGAGTATCCAGCTAGTTTGTAAGTTCCAAAAATAAGAACAGCTAAAATTGCAAAAATGATAATGTAATAAAGATAGGTCATTTTTGATTTTTTTAGATCGAAACGAAACTTCTGCATAGCTGGAATCCCCCTATAATTAATCCTTTTTTGAACTGAAGACGTCTGATTCTTTAATAATATAGACGGGTCTGTTTTTGACTTCTAAGAAAATTTTACCTAAGTATTTACCAAGAATCCCAATACAAAACAATTGAATGCCACCCATCATTAAGATAACTGAAATCGTTGATGGCCAGCCAGCTGTTGGATCACCATAGAGTAACGCTCTAATAATAATAAAGATAATTGCAAAAAGAGAGCCAACAAATGATAGGAAACCAACAAATGTTGCAATTGAAAGAGGTACTTCTGAAAAGGCTATGATACCGTCTAATGAATATTTGAATAAGCCCCAGAAATTCCAACTTGTTTTACCAGCAACACGTTCTTGATTTGTGTATTCTAAGTATTCCGTATTAAAACCAACCCAACTGAAGATACCTTTTGAAAAACGATTGTATTCTGACATTGATAAGACAGCATCAACCATTTGACGGGTCATTAAGCGATAATCGCGGGCACCATTAACAATCTCAGTATCTGAGATGCGATTTATTAATTTGTAGAAAAGAGTAGCGAATGCAGAGCGAATCACAGGTTCACCTTGACGAGTTGTCCGACGTGTCCCCACACAGTCGTAGTCATTTTCTGGATCTTCTAAAATAGCTAACATCTTAGGCAAAAAGCTGGTTGGATCTTGTAAATCAACGTCCATAACAGTTACGTAATCGCCAGTCGCTTTTTGTAAGCCACAATATAAAGCAGCTTCTTTTCCAAAATTTCGTGAAAATGAAGCATAATGGACTGTTGCTGGATGATCTTTTTGTAATTGGCGCATTTCTTTGAGGCTGTTATCAGATGAACCATCATTAATAAACCAATATTCTAATCGGATATCTGGTAAATTGATAGACTCCTTTTCAACCGCATCAAAAAAAAGCGGAATAGATTCTTGTTCGTTGTAACATGGCACAACGATTGAAAGAACTTTGGTTGTCATAAATAAAGTGCCCCCTAGGATGAATTTACTGAATTTTATTTTATGATTTTTTGAAAATAAATAACTTACTAAAAATATAATTAATTAAAACGATGAAAATTTGATCAAATAACTTAACGAGTGATGCATCTAAGTGTAAAACAGAAACACCAATTGTCATAATTAATTGATCAATGACTAATGATAGAAGTCTAAAGCCAAAGAAAGATAAAACTTCACGTATTAAACCTGAAACATGAGTGTTCTTTGAGCCAAATACCCAAAGCTTATTAGTGACGAATGCAAAAACAACCGAAACAAACCATGCAATTACGTTTGCAAATTGATAATTTACACTAAGGTATGATTGGAAAACAACAAAAGTAACGATGTTAATTAGGGTTGTTAGACCACCAAAAATTAAATACGAAATTAGGGCATAATGTTTATGAAATAATTCATTTATTTTATTCATGACTAGTTTTCACTGCTAGTTACTTTATCAAATAGCTCTTTAGCAAAAGCTTCTAATTTAGTGATATCTTCTTCTTCAGGTGCTAAATCGATTTTTAGATTAGCTGAACCCTTTGTTGCGCCTGCTTCTTCGAAAGCTGAACCAAACTTATCAACAGCAGTTCCAAAAAACTCACCATAAAATGTATCGCCAGAACCGGCAACACCGAATAATTTACCGGTTAAATCAAGCTCCTGTAAGTCTTCATAAAAGTCCATGCCTTCATCAGGAAGTGAGCCTTCGTCATAAGTATAAGGAACGACAACGCTGATATCGAAGTTAGTTAAATCAGATGCATCTGATTGTGAGATTTCTTCCATCTCAACTGTTGCACCTAAATTTTCAAATGCTTCGGTAATAATGTCAGCGATGTCTTCATTATTACCTGTAATTGTTGCAAAAATAACTTTAGCTGAAACCAAACTAAATTCCTTCTTCCATATTAAAATAGTAGTTAAAGTATATCAGATAAAAAAACGATTGTGAAAGGAATTGAGTATCTCGTAACAAATTCTATACAATTGCGGTATAATAGTTGAGAAGAATTATTTATTATAGGAGGAAACAAATTAAATGATCACATTAAAATCAGAACGCGAAATTGAAGAAATGCGTGCTTCAGGTGCTATTATTGCAGGGATGCATAAGGGATTACGAGATATTATAAAACCAGGTATTTCTAGTTGGGAAATTGAAACTTTCTCACGTAAGTATATTGAAAGCCATGGTGGTGTTGCTGAACAAATTGGCTTTGAAGGCTATAAATATGCGACTTGTGTCAGCATTAATGATGAAATTTGTCATGCTTTCCCACGTAAAGGGTTAATTTTAAAAGATAATGATTTAGTTAAAGTAGATACAGTTGTTAGTTTACATGGCGCAATGAGCGATTCTTGTTGGAGTTATGTTGTTGGTGAATCTACACCAGAAATTGATAAATTAATGGCAGTAACGCATAAAGCCCTTTACTTAGGAATTGATCAAGCCGTTATTGGTAACCGTATTGGTGATATTGGTCATGCTATCCAAACTTATACTGAAGACCAAATGGGCTATGGTGATGTTCGCGAATACGTTGGACATGGCATTGGACCTACCATGCATGAAAGTCCTTCCGTACCTCATTATGGTCAAGCTGGTAAAGGATTACGTCTTAAAGAAGGGATGACAATTACTATTGAACCCATGATTAATATTGGCGGTTGGGAATCAGAAAGTGATGATCCTAACGGTTGGACAACAAGAACTGCTGACGGTAGTTTGTCGTGTCAATATGAACATGTTATTGTTATCACAAAAGATGGTCCTAAGATTTTAACCTCTCAAGATCCAGAATTTGATGCGAAATATTTATAAAATAGATAGCTACAATGAACTGCTAACTTAATTGTTTAGCAGTTTTTTTGTATAATGTAGCGGATTCATGATAGAATTGTAATATTCGTAGAGTTTGAGATAAATTAATGGGATTTTGTATATCGTATAAAGAAAAAAAGGAGAAGTTAATTATGAAAGTTAGAAAAGCAATTATACCTGCAGCAGGTTTGGGAACTAGATTTTTACCAGCAACAAAAGCAATGGCTAAAGAAATGTTACCTATCGTGGATAAACCAACGATACAGTACATTGTTGAAGAAGCTAAAGCAGCAGGGATTGAAGATATTTTAATTGTTACGGGTAAAGGGAAACGCCCAATTGAAGATCATTTTGATTCAGTACCTGAATTGGAAGCTAATCTTAAAGCTAAAGGTAAATTAGAACAATTAAAAATGGTTGAGCAAACAACTGATATTAATTTGTTCTTTATTCGCCAGTCACATCCTAGAGGTTTAGGGGATGCTGTTTTAATGGCTAAAGACTTTGTTGGTGATGAACCCTTTGTTGTTATGTTGGGTGATGATATCATGCAAGATAAGGTACCATTAACAAAACAATTGATGGATCGCTATGAAGAAACACATGCTTCAACATTGGCTGTAATGGAAGTCCCACATAAAGAAGTATCAAAATATGGGGTTATTGCACCACAAAGTGAAGTGTCAAAAGGGCTATATGATGTTGAAAAATTTGTTGAAAAACCAGCTGTTGATGAAGCACCAAGTGATTTAGCTATTATTGGTCGTTACTTGTTAACACCAGAAATCTTCGGGATGTTAGAAACACAAGAACCTGGTGAAGGTAATGAAGTCCAATTGACTGATGCTATTGATCGTTTAAATAAAGTGCAACGTGTATTCGCGCATGAATTTAAAGGTGATCGTTATGATGTTGGAAATAAATTCGGTTATTTAAAAACAAGTATTGATTTTGGTTTGAAACATCCAGAAGTTAAGGATGAACTTAGAGAATACATTAAAGAGTTATCTAAAAAATTATAATAAAATTAGAAGATTGGGCTGATTTTAAATGCTCAATCTATTTTTTTGTCTAAATGTGATACAATTTATTCTTATATAGATGTATTTCGCGGAGGAATCGTATGAAAAGTAAGTTCGTTCAGTTTATTAAAATATTTAAAACACAATTTATTAATGCCGATGTTAGTAATTCTTCGGTTATTATTGCGTACTATACGTTATTATCGATTTTTCCAGCAATTATTTTTATTGGTAATTTAATACCAATGCTTCATTTAAAGGTGTCCGTTATTTTAGAATATGTAAAAGTTGTGATGCCATCCGCGATATATAGCATTTTAGCACCGTTTATTGAATCGTTTCTGAAAAATGGAAATGGTGGATTATTGTCAATTGGTGCTGTCGTAACGTTATGGACGACAAGTAAGGGGATTAATGCATTGAAGAAAAGTTTCAACCATGCCTATAGTGTTGAAACGAAGCAAAATCCAATTGTTGGGCGAATTGTATCGTTTGTGTTAACGATTGGGTTAGTTATCTCCTTAGGTGCTATTATTTTGTTCTTTGGGTTCAGTCAAATAGTAGTTGAGGTGTTGACACCCATTTTACATTTGCCGGGAGAATTTTTAACTGTGATTACCACGGTTAAATGGCCTGTCGCCTTAATCGGTATTTTTATTATTATTTTATTACTTTATCGGATATTACCTAGTGCAAGACTTAGGTTCAGGGCAGTTTTACCAGGGGCAATTTTGACAACCATTGGGTGGATTTTATTGACCCAAGTATTTTCGATATACGTGCAGTATTTCGGTGGCGCTTTTAGTAGTTATGGTGCAATCGGAACAGTAATGATTATGTTATTCTGGCTGGATTTTGGGGCATGGATAATCATGCTAGGTGCTGTTCTTAATGCATCGATTGCTATTGTTCGACATGGTGAAGTTGAAGCACAATCTATTCAGCTAAATAGCTTATTTAAGCAATATAAAAGTCGATTTAGTAAGAAAAAATAAAATATTATAAATCGTTAGGGGAGGTAAGTTAATTGAAAAATAAGTCGATTAATTTAAAAAATCATGTCGGTGTATTTATTGTTATGTTTAGTGTGAGCTTGTTTTTAGTCTTACCTCAGATACTCGCACATAGTTTAGTTTTAGGTTCTGATTCTTTATTTCATTTTAATCGTATTTACGATATCTATATGCAATTTAAAACAGGCAATTTTAACTATTTCCAAACAAATTACGGGTTTCAACAAAGTGGTCGGATTATCAATGCTGTGTATGGGCCTGGATTTGCTTATCTGCTA
The DNA here is from genome assembly GCF_056781955.1 of Dellaglioa sp. CoH-57-MRSF-20. The sequence continues at coordinate 177,785 of NZ_JBXAXV010000003.1, read as the reverse complement.
GGTGGGTTGCTACTACTCGTACATAGTTGGTTTAATTTTCAGGTTATTTCTTCTTTTTTAATTTTCTTTATTAGTGGTTACTCAATGTATTTACTAGCTAAAGAAATAACTTCGACCAAAGATATCTCACTATTAATGGCTGTTCTTTTTATGGGTAGCTTGTGGATTGCGCGATGGTCAACTGAGCAAAATTTTATGGCTTGGGGTATCATGCTAGTGCCACTAGTTGTTTTAATGGGTGTTAAAATGATCAAAAATAACGCAGAAGGATTGCGAATTCTACCCTTAGCGTTAACCATGTCGGTAATGATACAGGTACATGTTTTAAGTGCCTTGATGTCGATTGGTGTCCTATTCGTTTTTTTTATAGTTGGTTTTATTCAAACGAATCAAAAATCGAAACTATTATTAACCTGTTTTTGGGCGGGGTTATTATCGTTAGTTCTGACATTTAATGTTTGGGGTGCCATGTTAGATGTTTTCGCAAACAATAAATTATACGCACCGCACGTTAATGTGATGATGTCCAATTCAACTATGAATTTATCGATGGGGGGGCCAACGCTTACTAAAATTGGTTTGGTTATGAGCTTCATATTTGTAGTACAAATTAGTTTATTGTTTATAAAACAAGCAAAATTTACGGTTACTAATAAAGTAGTAACTAGTTTAGGTTTAGTTTTCTTAGTCTTAACGTCAAAATTAGTTCCTTGGACGGATTTAGCCCAGGTTATCCCATCAATACAAAGTTTCTTGCAATACCCACGTCGCTTTGAAGGGTTCGCTGTAGTTTTATTATTAGCGGGTTTTAGTGCAACACTATCAAGTAGTTCATTTAAAAATTATCGGAAGTATATTGATCTATTCTTAATTGTTGGAGGTCTTGTTGTCGGAGTACAATCGTATTTAGAAATTCAAAAAAGTAATGAAGCATGGCATACTAATCAGTCGATAGTTTCTCCCAATAATGTTGATATCGCAGATAATACGAGTAACGAACAGATTACCAAAGCATTTATGAGTTCAAATCTAGATGATGGTTTAAAGTTGATTACCAAGGCATCGCCAGACTATTTACCTAATAATCGAGTATTAAGTGAACGTCCTTATCATGATTATCGATTAGACATGAAAAAAAATAAAGATGAAGTAAGTAAAACGATTAATAGTGAAGGAAAGTTAAGTCTGAGTTGGAACGCAACAAAAAAAGGAAATGAGATTTCTTTACCCGCGATAGTCTATAATAATTCAACTGTTCAATTAAATGGTAATAGCCTTGATCCTAAAAAAATGACCTTGTCAACTATGGGTAGTCCAACCGTTAAAGCAACTAAAATAGGTACAAATAGGTTAGTCATTGGTTATCATACGAAAATAATAACAAGAATTAGTTTAATCATCGTTCTAGCCACTTGGATAATTAGTTGCGTTAGTGCTGTTTTTATAAAAATCACTGATTATAAAAAAGAAATTAAGTTATGATATAGTTTTAACAAGTAATAGGGACTTCAAAAAGAGAACATAATTAATGATGTTCTTTTTCTGTATTAAAAATGAAATATAATACTTTTAAATATAACGTATAATTAAAAGTGTAGAGCACTACAACTTTGAAAGCGTGGTCAAAATGTTTAGAATATCATATCAGTTGACAATAAGATTAAACAATGATTAGACAAACGATTTTAAGTTTCATTTAAGTCTGGTAACATGTATAATAAATTATTGTGTCATTGTATACATCTAAAAAATTTAGGGGTAATTAATTATGAGTGAAGATAATATTAAACACCAAGGTAGCCACAAGAAGCATCATCATAAAAAGAAAAAAATGAGTACACTGAAAAAATGGGGGATTGGTGTCGGAATCGTCGTTGCCGCACTATTGGTTATTGGTGGTGTGTTGATGGCGAAGGTTTATCTAGATGCAAAAGACGTTGTAGATAATACATATCAAAAAGTAAATGTTAAAAGTAAACGAACAACCGGGAGTGTCTCTCTTGATAAAGAGGCGCCTTTCTCAGTTTTAATTTTGGGTGTTGATACGGGCGAAGATGGGAGAACAGATCAAGGTCGATCGGATACAATGATGGTTGCGACAATTAATCCTAAAACAAACTTGACGACATTAACGAGTTTACCTCGTGATACGAAGATTCCGATTACAGGTCACGGGACAGATAATAAATTAAATGCTGCATATGCTTATGGGGATGTTTCCTTAGCGATGGATACTATTCAAAACTATTTAAATATTCCAATTGATTACTATGTTCAGATGAATATGAAGGGCCTGGAAGAATTAACGGGTGCCGTTGGTCCAATTACGGTCAATAATCCATTTGCTTTTTCAGCGGGAAGGCATCAATACGTAAAAGGTGATATTGAGTTAACTGAAAGTAATGTTTTAGACTTTTCTAGAATGAGACATTCTGATCCTAATGGTGATTACGGGCGTCAAAAAAGACAACGCTCGGTTGTGACTGAATTAGGTAAAAAAATAGCTTCTATTGATGGTGTCACAAATTATCAAGCAATTTTGAGTGTACTTGAGAGCAATATGAAAACAAATTTGAAATTTTCTGATATGAAAAAAATAGTGACTCAGTATCGTAGTGCTATAGGCACAATTAAAGATGTTCAACTTCAAGGACAATCACAAATGATAAATGGTGTGTCGTATGAAGTTGTTCCATCAGCACAAGTAACGAAAGTATCCAACATGATCAGAAAACAATTAGACTTAGACTAGGAGAATTATATCAATGGAAGAGACAATCAATCTTGAACAAGTTTTTAGCATTTTAAAGAAACATCTTAAATTAATTATTGGGTTAATAATTGCGGGGGCACTATTAGCATTTTTTGTAACCATGTTCTTTATGACGCCAAAATATAACTCGACTGTTCAAATATTAGTTAATAGAACAGAAACTGCCAATAATGTAGGGGCTGCTTACAATACACAGCAAGCAGATGTCCAAATGATTAATACGTATAAAGACATTATTCAAAATAAAATTGTACTAGATCCTGTGAGAAAAGAAATTGCTAAAAAAGATAATTTCGTTGGTACGAGTGATGATTTAAAAAATCAGATAAGTATATCAAATCAAGAAAATTCACAGGTTTTTAGTGTAACTGTTAAAGATACTAATGCATATCGCGCGGCTGATATTGCAAACTCTGTTGCTGATACGTTTAAAAATAAAATAAAAAAAGTGATGAAAGTTAATAATGTAACAATTGTTGCTGATGCAGTTGCAAAACCTAATGCAGTATCACCTAATAAAAAGATGAATGTATTAATAGGTCTGTTACTAGGGGGGCTTATCGGAATTGGGATTGCATTCGCAATAGAACTTTTTGATAAAACAGTTAAAAACGCTGATTTTTTGACAGATCTTGGTCTTTCAAACTTAGGTATGATTAACCATATTGACGAAACTAATAAGAGTCAAGGACTTTTTGGACAATCAACACCAAGAAAAAGAAAGCATACTAATTAAAATAGATAAGGGGTTATTGAATGATGAGTTTATTAAAAAAAGATAAAAAGTTATCAACTGATAGTATTGATAACGGTGTTGGATTAATTACTGTTACTCAACCAACATCAACGATTGCAGAACAATTTAGGACTGTACGTACGAATATCCAATTTTCAAGTGTTGATAAAGAAATGAAAGTTATTATGGCGACATCATCAGGTCCATCAGAAGGCAAGTCAACAGTTATAACTAATCTTGCTGTAACATATGCTAATCAAGGACTGAAAGTATTGTTAATTGATGCCGATATGCGTAGACCAACTGCGCATCAAACTTTTGGTTTGAGTAATGAAACCGGGCTTACAAATTGTTTGACTGAAAAAAGTATTGATGTTGCAAAAGCAGTTGAAGAAACACCAATTGAAAATTTATATGTTATGCCTGCAGGTCCTACTCCACCGAACCCTTCAGAATTATTGAATACAAAACGGATGGATTCTTTAATTACAGCTGTCGCTGAACAAATGGATATGGTTATCATCGATACACCACCATTAATTTCTGTAACAGATGCACAAATTGTTGCAACAAAAGTTGATGGTACAATTTTAGTTGTGAGACAAGGTGTGGCAAATAAAGGTGCCGTTTTGAAAGCAAAAGAATTATTAGATACCGTTCATGCAAGAATCATTGGGACGATTTTGAATGATGTTTCAGGTAGTGATGAGTCAGGTTATTATGGTGGGTATTATGGCTATTATAAATAATAATTAAGTAGACGTAGGATAATTTAAGGAAGCAGGGATTATAGGTGACTAGGAAAAGTAAACAGGTTGTTTTAACTGGATTGGATAGTTTGATTTGGGTAGTTTCAATTTCATTATCGAGGTTATTTTTAGGGCCGTATATTAGTTTTAGTAACTCTGATTTATTGGAATTTGGGTGTATATGTTTGATTTTATACCTAATAATTGGATACTCATTAAACCTCTTTTCTAAAATTAATAGGTATGCTAGCTTTAAAGAAATAATTGCAATTTTTATTGCAATAACAATTACAGCAGTTATTAGTAATATTAGTTATTTTTTCATAAGTTCAAATTATAGTATTCGTTTTGGAATATTAACTTATTTACTGGCCCTCCTTTTTATTGGTGGCAGCCGATTTGCATGGCGCTATCTTGTTGAAAATATCTTTAATAATGAAGAATCAGAAACATTAATTACAACATTAATAGTCGGTGCAGGGGATGGCGCAGAAGCTTTAATGGAAAGAATACAAAGAGATAATGCCGACTTGAATGTTATTGGATACGTCGATAATGATATTCAAAAACAAAAAATGTGGATGATGGGTAAGAAAGTTTTGGGAACTTTCCAAGAAATTCCAATGATTGTCGAAGAATACGATGTTGAACAGGTCTCAATTGCTATTCCTTCATTAAGTCCCCATAATTACGAGGACTTGTTAGATATTTTAAATCCTCTAAAAGTTAAAATTAATCGCATGTCAAGTTTTGAAGATATGTTAGAAGACAATAGTGATTCTAGAAAAATGCATGAGATTGACGTTGTTGATTTACTGGGTCGACAAGAGATTAAACTTGATATGGCTAAGATTGAAAGCAAAATATATGGTAAAACAATTTTAGTTACAGGAGCGGGTGGCTCTATTGGTTCAGAAATTTGTCGACAGGTTAGCAAATTTGGTCCTAAACGACTAATTTTACTAGGACATGGAGAAAATTCAATTTATTTGATTCATCAAGAATTAAAAAATCTTTATGCTGGGAAAATTGAAATTGTGCCGATTATTGCGGATGTTCAAGACCGGGCACATATTTTTGACTTAATGGCACAATATAAACCAGAAATAGTCTATCATGCTGCAGCACACAAACATGTACCATTAATGGAAGCTAACCCAACTGAAGCCATTAAAAATAATGTTTATGGTACGAAAAATGTTGCTGAAGCTGCTAAGTCTGCAAATGTGAAATCATTTGTAATGATTTCAACTGATAAAGCAGTAAATCCGCCTAATATTATGGGGGCAACGAAACGTCTCGCTGAAATGATTGTAACTAGTTTGAATGAACCAGGTCATACAAAATTCGCCGTTGTTCGTTTTGGTAATGTTCTTGGTAGCCGTGGTAGTGTTGTACCACTGTTTAAGAAACAGATAGCTAAAGGTGGACCAGTTACTGTTACTGATCTTAGAATGACAAGATTCTTTATGACAATTCCTGAAGCTAGCCGTTTAGTGATTCAAGCGGGGACGCTATCTAAAGGTGGAGAACTATTTATCTTAGATATGGGTAAACCGGTTAAAATTGTTGATTTAGCACGAAAAATGATTAAATTAAGTGGATATACTGAAAACGATATTGATATTGTTGAGTCAGGTATGAGACCTGGAGAGAAACTGTATGAAGAATTATTAGTAAGTAGTGAAAAACAGCAAGAGCAAGTATTTGAAAAAATTTTCTTGGGTAAAGTAACACCATACAAGATTGATGAAATTATGAGTTTTGTTAAGAGTGTAGAGCCGTTAACTGGTACTGCTTTGAAAAAAGAAGTTATTAGATATGCACATACTCATAATGGTGAACCCTCAATTGATTCGGAAGGTATGCGTTAATGTATAAAAAATATTTTAAAAGAACAATTGATTTTGTTATTTCTTTAGTAGGCCTTGTACTTTTATCGCCTATTTTTTTAATTATCGCAATTATTGTTAAAGTCGATTCGAAAGGCCCTATTTTCTTTGTACAAAAGCGGGTAAGTATTAATAAAACCTACTTTGGTATTTTAAAATTTAGGACGATGAGAACTGATACACCTGATGTACCTACTCACTTATTGAAAGATCCGGATGCTTTCATTACTCGCTCGGGTAAAATTTTACGAAAAACGAGTCTTGACGAATTACCACAAATTATTAATATTTTAACAGGTAAGATGAGTATCGTTGGTCCTCGACCAGCACTTTGGAGTCAAGAAGATTTAATTAACGAACGTGAAAAGTACGGCGCTAATAACGTTTACCCAGGGTTAACTGGATTAGCACAAATTAGTGGGAGAGATGAATTATCTATTGCTGAGAAATCAAAAATTGATGGTGATTACGTGCAACTTTTATCTTTTTCAGAAGATTTAAAAATTTTTTTTGGAACAATTACATCAGTTTTAAAGAGTGATGGTGTAAAGGAAGGTAAGAGTGATGACTAAACGAGTTTTGATAACCGGTGCACATAGTTATATTGGAGGGGCATTTAAAAGCTGGATTAATAAATCAGAATCGGAAGATATATCAGTTGATATGATGAGCGTTCGAGATGATAAATGGAGAGGAAAAAATTTTGGTCTATATGATGTAGTACTTAATGTTGCGGGTATTGCACATGTATCTTCGGATCCGAGTATGGAGGATCAATATTATAAAGTAAATAGAGATCTCGCAATTAATTTGGCTAAAAAAGCTAAATCTGAGGGAGTGAAACAATTTATTTTTTTATCAAGTATGATAGTATATGGTGAAAAAAATGGACTACAAAATACTAATATAATTACTCGAGAGACAATAATGAACCCAATTGATTTTTATGGTGATAGTAAGCTACAGGCAGATGTAGAAATTCAAAAATTAGCAGACGATAACTTTAAAACGGTTGTTATCAGAACTCCGATGGTTTACGGACCGAATAGTAAGGGTAATTTTCCAAGGCTACTGAAGTTAGCTGAGAAATCCCTGATTTTCCCAAGTATTAACAATGAACGAAGTATGATTTATGTAGATGTATTAACAGAATTTATCAAACAGATAATTATTAATGATGCATCAGGCCTTTATTTCCCTCAAAATAAAGAATATGTTTCTACAAGCGATGTAATCAAAGTAACAAGGAAATTATTAAGAAAGAAAGTATACTTTATCTCTATTTTTAATCCGCTTATTTCTCTATTATCAAGGAAGTTTCGTGTTTTTAATAAAATATATGGTAGTAAAGTTTATGATAAAAAAATTAGCGAGTGCTCTTTCGAATATACATTAGGACTTACATTAGAAAATACGATAACGAAAATTTTAATGGAGGATAAGAAATGAAAAAAGTTTTAATCGTTGCGTCGGTTGCTTCAATGATTGAACAATTTAATATGGATAATATCAGAATATTACAAGAATTAGGATATAATGTGGAAGTTGCAACTAACTTTTATTCCGCTGGAACTATACCAGATGATATGGCTAATTCCTTAAAAAAGAAGCTTGAAGGAAAAAATATAATTTGTCATCAAATTGACTTTTTAAGAGGAATTGGTTCAATAAAAGCAAATAAAAAAGCATATAATCAGCTTGAAAAATTAGCAAGTACAACTACCTATAATTTTGTGCATTGCCATTCACCGATGGGAAGTGTATTAACTAGATTAGTTTTTAAAAATAATAAAGAAACTAAAATTGTTTATACGGCACATGGCTTTCAGTTCTTTAAGGGCGGGCCGAAAAAAGATTGGATATTATTTTATCCTATAGAACGTTACTTATCTAAATATACGGATATTTTAATAACAATCAACAATGAAGATTACTCAATTGGAAAATCTTTTGGTATAAAAGAAGTTTTACATGTGCCTGGCGTTGGAATAAAATGGGAACAATTACGAGAACAATCAACTAATATCGATGAATTGAAAACTGATTTAAAGATAAGTAAGAATAGTAAAGTGATGATTTCTGTAGGTGAATTATCTAAGCGGAAAAATCATATTGTGGGAATAGAAGCAGTAAATAAATTGAAAGATAAAATTGATATTACATATATTATATGCGGTGTTGGAGATCAAAGAGATTTATTAGAAAAAAAAGTGAAAGAGTATGGATTAGAAGAAAAGATTATTTTTACAGGTTATTCTGAAAATATTAAACAATATTTAGATATAGCAGATTTTTCTCTTTTTCCATCTAAACGAGAAGGATTAGGACTAGCGGGATTAGAAGCTATGGCTACTGGTCTTCCATTAGTAAGTACTTACTTAGGGGGGATCAAAGATTACACAGAAAATGGTATCAGCGGGTGTGTAGTGGATGATCCTACTGATATTTCCCAGTTTGTGAAAGCTATAGAAAATTTACTAGGCATCAATGATAAAGAATACGAAAAAATTGTTAAAAACAATATTGAAGTATCAAAAAAATATAGTATTAAGAATGTAAATGAAATTATGTATAGTTTATATTCTAAAATTTAAATTATGCGATGTTGTCTATAAATTGAAAGGATTCGCAATGATTAAAAACACAAAAATAGTATTGATAGCTATATATTTTGGAGAATTACCAAATTATTTTGATTTATGGTTAAAATCAGCGGAATATAATAATGAGATAGATTTTCTAATATATACTGATCAAAATATATCTACAACCATACCGAATGTTAAAATAAAAATAGTCAACTTTAAAGATATTCAAGCGAAAATAAGATCACATTATACATTTCCTATAAAAATTAATAATCCGTATAAGTTGAATGACTACAAACCGGCTTACGGTGAAATATTTGAGGAAGACATCTCGGGATATGATTGGTGGGGATTTGTGGATATTGATACTATATTTGGAGATTTAAAAAAATTTTTATCTGAGGATATACTAAAAAAATATGACAAAATAAATACTCGTGGACATTTTCAAATGTATAGAAATAATAATCAAATTAATAATGCATATAAAATTGATCATCATAAAAAAGGGACGTACAATTATAAGCAGGCATTTACAACTGATGACGCAACTCACTTTGATGAAATTTGGGGAACTGCAAAATTTATGCCCGACACAGATATGAGAATATATGATCCATATAAAGAAAAGGTCTATTATGCTGATATTTGGGTAAAAGCATTTCGATTTATAACACTTGATATTTCTGAGGGAAAACAATATCAAGTGTTTAGATGGCATGATGGGGAACTAGTAATGAATTATATTGATAACGGAAAAATTAAAACTAAAAAGATAGAATATATTCATTTACAAAAAAGAAAAATGCAAGTTGATGTTGAAATATCAAATGATGACCATAGCTTTTTAATTGTACCTAATAAGTTTATAACAGATGAAAAGTTGTCTATTGAAAATATAAAGAAATATAATGAAGGAAAATGGCCTAATGGTATCCGCAGATATTTCCAATATTATATTAAGCAATTATTTAATGGGGAGCTTAAGGCTAGAATACGAAGAATTTGGCTCTAAATATAAGATTGAAAATAGATTAACACTTTTTATCTGAATATTAAAATCACTAATAAATATTAAGGAGAACTTAGTCATGAGTGATAATTTTAAAATTGATTTTGTAGTGACATGGGTTGATGGAAATGATGATATCTGGCGGAATAAAAAAAATAAGTACGCGGGAAACAAAAATTTAAATGCGGATGAACGTTTCAGAGATTATGATATTTTTAAATGGTGGTTTGAAGGTGTAAAAAAATTTGCACCATGGGTAAACCATATTTTTTTAATTACCGACAAACAAGTTCCGAAGTTTCCATTGGACATGAAAAATCTAACAATTGTTGATCATTCTGATTTTATTCCTGAAGAATATTTACCTACTTTTAATTCGAATGTCATTGAAATGAATATTCCAAGAATTAAAAATTTATCGGAACATTTTATCGTATTTAATGACGATACGTTTATAACTAACAAGGTAGATCCAACAGATTTCTTTTCTCAAGATGGGACTCCTAAGGATGTAGGATTAATGGGACTTATTCAACCGTCGGAAGAATTTTCGTTAATACCTTTTAATAATATACTTATTATTAATAAGTGGTTCTCAAAAAATAATATTTTGAAGAAGAATTTCTTTAAAATATTTAATTGGCAATACGGGTTTCAAAATGTAAGAAATTTCTTAGTTTTACCATATAGGTCTGTTCTGGGATGGTATGAACCGCATTTGCCTAGTAGTTTATTGAAAAGTACATTTAAAGAAATATATCAAAAAGAACCAGCTTTGTTAGCCGAACTTAGTAAAAATCGTTTTCGTACTAGAAATGATGTAAATATTTGGTTGGCACGCGATTGGCAACTTTCAAAAGGGAATTTTGAACCACGTAGATTTTCGTTTGGAAAGTTTGAGAAGTTGCCAGAAGATGGAGATTTTTCAAAAATAAAGCGCGCCTTAAAATCCAAGGCAAAAATAGTTGTTATAAACGACATATCGTTACCATTGGAGAGCCTTTCAGAAACGAAAGAACAATTAAGAAAAATATTCGCTGAACACTTTAGCTAATTAGGAGGATCTAATTATGAGTGACGTTGCAATTTTAATGGCTACCTACAATGGTGAAAAATTTTTAATGGAGCAAATTGAAAGTATTAAGAATCAATCATATGGGAATTGGCACCTATTTATTAGAGATGATTTTTCGAAAGATAATACCAGTAAAATTTTAGATAATTTTAAAAGAGATCCTAAAATAACGATACTAGATAGCTCGCTAAATATTAATGAAAAGGGCCAATTAGGAAATTTTGAAATTTTAATGAATAACGTTCCAGACCAGTATGAATATGTTATGTTCTCAGATCAGGATGATGTATGGTATACAAATAAAATTGAGATATCATTAAATGAAATTAGACACCTGCCTAACGAAAAAGTACTGCCTAAGCTTGTATATACGAATTATGACGAGTTTTTTGAAGTAGTGGGGGACGGAAGTGTGAACTACAGTGGTGTAGAAAAGAAAAATAAACCAACATATCAACGTATTTTTCTACATAACTGGTTAATGGGTAATACGATGATTATTAATCGTAACTTATTAGAAATTTCAAAAAACATCCCGATAGAAGCAGTTAATCATGATGCATGGCTTGCATTAGTTGCTGGATTATATGATGGGATTGGATATATAGATAGTGCGACTGATGGTCATAGAATGCATTCATTTAATATTACAAGAGGTGCCGATGCACATAAAAAAAGTACAATTATAAAAAGTAAGTTAATTGATTTAAAAAAATATAAAGTTAAATTTGATCGATTTTCCAAATTGGTTAATGAATTAGAACTACAATTTTCAAATTCGCCTATTAAAATAAAAAAAAGAATTACTATGTTGAAATATTTTGTAGAAAAGAAGGGTATCGAAGCCATAATATTTGGCAAAAAGAATGGTTTTTTTACCAATATTCACGGTCACAATACCTTACTCTATTTGGAGGAAATATTAAGGTTATTCAAAAAATAATGTTAGTATTTACATAAAATTTAATTAAAAATGGAATACAGCATAAGCAAATTTCATTAATTGTTTAAGAAATGACTATCTAGGAGTTTATATGACATATTTATTTGCAATAGTAACCAATTTCTTTTTGGATCATGTTCATGGTAAAAAAAATAATATCATTCCGTTCATTGGAATCGGAATATTAGCATGGCTAGCGGGTGCTGCTAGTAAGATGACGACGACCGATTATCCTAGTTATCTTATTAATTATGATAATAGTTCTTTAGCACCATATAATCACCAATTTGAGTGGGGCTATATGTGGCTTTCTCGAATTTTTGCGGCAAACGGAGTGACATATGCTGATTTTAGATTAATATTATTTATTGTTAGTTTTATTATTTTGACAGTTGCAATATTAAGATTTACAAAGAATTTAGGATCTTTTGTTTGGGTTTTTGCAATTTTTCCTTTTTTTAATGAGGCAACACAGGCACGTAATTTTTTTATGATTTCTATTGCTCTATTAGGGCTAAGTTTTTTACAGAAAAAAAATGTAAAAAATATTATTATTGCCATCGGATTAATCTTATTGAGCGCATCAATGCATTCATCTGGATATATATTTTTAATAATAATTCCCTTAAGCTTTTTGAGCGAAAAATATGTGAAAATTTTTGTACAATTAATTATTGGTTTTTTTGTAATTTTAACAATTGTACAATTTATTCCAGGTTTAAGTGGTTTATTGAAAAATATAATAACGAAAGTTTCATTGCATTCATCTAGGACACAATTGTTTGATAAACTGAACACAAGTTATGCTGCTGGTTCATCAAAAATAATGCTTATAGAAATAGCTTTATCATATTTTTCAATGTTAGGACTTGGATATTATTTTTTGAAAATTAATAGCCTATCAACTGAGATTAAAAATAAATTGAAATTGTTATTCTTAATTTCGTTAACTGGTCTTGTAGCACTCCCATTTTTAGTTATGTCGATACAATATCAACGGTTCCAACGTAACTCTTTCGCACCAATTATAATTGCATACGCGCTAATTAGGGAGCATAAAGATGAGATTGATAGTAGAATATTATTAAAGATTGATTTAATGATGGTGGGGATACTCTTATTAGCTGTTATAGCGTTTTATGGAGTGTTAGTACCACAAGAATTTGTTGACAGTATTCCATATTTAGTACATTGGAAATCGCTTTAGCATTGTCGTTTAAAGAAAAGTAATTAAGGAGTAAATTTTTGAAAAATATAGCTGTGATTATGTCAACGTATAATGGCGAAAAGTACGTCGAGGAACAATTAAATAGTATTATTGAGCAAAAATATAAAAATGAAGATAACATACAGATTTATGTTAGAGATGATGGTTCAACAGATAATACAATAGATATTTTAAAAAGATACGAAAATAAAAATTTGTTAAAAATAATTTATTCAAGCGGAAATATGGGTGTTAAACGTTCCTTTTTTGAATTACTTAGGGTTGTCGATGCTGATTACTATTTTTTTTCTGATCAAGATGATGTTTGGGTTTCAGATAAAATAATGCAATTTATGGATAAATTTGATTTGTTAGACAATAAAATAACACAAGCTATATTTTCAGATCTTATGATTGCTGATAAAAAGGCTGTTTCAACAAATATTAAAATGTCTAAAATGTTAGTAGGCGAAAATTATAATCATTCATTGAATGATTTATTATTCAATTTTAAAGTAACCGGAGCGGCATTAGCAATTAATAAGAAACTAAGAGATGAAGTACTTATGTTAACAGATGAAGATATTGAAAATGTAACAATGCATGATTCAATTATTGCTAAAATCAGCTCAGCAAGTGGGAATTTAACGTACATTGATAAAGTAACGGTTTACTATAGACAACATGAAAATAACGTCATCGGAATTGGTAAGAGTAATGTACACTTGTATGAAGTTTTTCGTAGATTAAAAATAAGATATAAACAATTAGGTCGGATTAAAAAGGAAAATATTGTTCTGTATGAAAGATTTTCTAATATCATTAAAAATGATACTGAAAAAAAAATGCTAGAAGATACATATAAGTTTTATGATACAAAGAATATCTTTAAAAGATATTCTTTGTATCATAAATTTCATAGTTTAATTAATACAACAGCACAAAGAATAATTATATGGTTTGTTTAATAGAGAGTGATTAGGTGGTTACTATCAATTTAATAAAAAAAAGTTTTAGGCGTAATTTTATTACGGCATATAATATGATAAAGTATATGAAAAATAAGATGAACTACGGAAATAAAAGGTATAAACAAGTAAAAATAATTGAAGAAAAAACTGATTTTATTAATAGCGTGTCATTAGTGGCAATTATTAAAAATGAAGCACTATACGTTCAAGAATGGATTGAATATCATAAAATTATTGGTATATCAAAATTTTATATTTATGATAACGAATCTACTGATAATTTAAAAGAAATTTTAGAACCGTATATTAAAAGTAAAGTGGTTGAATATATCTATTTTCCGGGTGATAAGCAACAAATACCAGCATATCTGGATGCTGTCGAGCGCTGTAAGACAGAAACAAAATGGCTATTAACACTAGATTTAGATGAATATTTAGTATTAATTGATGAAAAAAATATTGATTCTTTTTTAAATGAATTTAGTGAAAACGTTGCTCAAATTGAAATTGGTTGGGTGATGTTCGGCTCATCTAATTTGATTAAAAAATCAAATGGATTAGTTACTGAGACATTTTTAAATAGATCAAAAAATGATATTATTTTAGATTCAAAACCTATCGTAAATCCTAGATTAGTAATTGATATGAGAATACCACATTGGTATGATGTGGCCGGTAAAACGACTGATGAAAACGGAAATAGGTTATGGGGATATCCATGGACAAATGAAAAAAGACCTAAAATTGTATCAAGGGAACACGTGAGGGTTAATCATTACTATGCAAAATCACTTGAAGAATTCGAGAATAAAGTAAAAAGAGGATATGCTGATCAAAGTAATGATATAAAAGAACGTAGTTATCTTGATTTTAAGAAGCACGATATTAATGATGTCTATGATAACGGCATGTTAAAGTACACGGATAAAATTAAAACAGAAATTAAACGTGTACAAGAACTTAACAGATGAGGGTAAGTGTGATGTATGAATAATAATTCTCGAACTGGTATAGCAGCTAAAAATACATCAATCGCTGCACTATCGCAAGTAATAATGTTAGTTTTGAAGTTTGCATTGCAGACAGTATTTATTAAAACTCTTGGTGCCGATTACATGGGAATCAATGGGCTATATGCTAATGTGTTGAGTTTTCTATCCTTTGCTGAATTAGGGATTGGTGGGGCGATAACGTACTCACTGTACGATCCTCTTGCTACTAGTAATCATGGTGAAATTGCTGGTGTCATGAATTTATTTAGAAAAGTGTATAATGTGATTGGTATCGTAATTTTGATTATGGGTTTAGCATTTACTCCATTTATAACTATTTTAATGAAGGGCGGTAGTCCTGTACCATTTCCGCGAGTTATGTTTGTACTATTTTTATTAAATACGGTTGTTAGTTACTTTTTTACGTATAAACGTTCCTTATTAATTGCAAATCAAGAAGGATATAAGGATAGTTTAAATAGATTAATTTTTACGATAATGCAGACAGTATTACAAATTATCTTTTTACTTTTATTTAGACAATATGTTTGGTACTTAGTAATCCAAATAATTATAACATTGTTATCTAACTTGAGAATTTCAAAACTTGTTGATAGGGAATTTGAATTTCTTTCCGAAATGAAAACTGTTAAAGTAAATCCTAAAGTCATCAACTATATGAAGAAAAATATATTTGGGACTGTTTCTTCAAAAATTGGTACTATATTAGTTTTTGGAACGGATAATATATTAATATCGGCATTTTTAGGCGTTAGATTAGTAGGAATATATTCTAATTATATGCTGATTGTAAATAGTATTTCCAGTGTGTTGACACAAAGTATCTCTGCTGTCACAGCTGGATTAGGTAATCTAGGAGTAACGGAGGATGAAGATTATCAAGAAGTTGTGTTTTATCGTTATATGTATATAAATGCCGGTATTACATCAGTTATTGCTATAACGTTATACGCAGTTATTGAATCTTTTATTAAATTTTGGATAGGATCAAATTACGTCTTATCGAACTTTACCGTGTTACTTATTGTTATAAATTTTGTACTTGTTCAATTTAGACAGACTGTATTAAATTTTATTGGTGCACGTGGATTATTTTGGCCAATGAGATATAAATCACTACTTGAAGCTGTAGTTAATATGATAGTTTCAATTCTTTTGTTAATGACAACAAATCTCGGCATTAATGGTATATTAATTGGTACAATAGTAAGTAATATTGGAATTAATTTATGGTGGGAACCACTTATCTTATTCAAATATGGATTCAAACGTAGTATGAAAAAATATTATCTTAAATATTTTGGTTATATGGGAATAATTGGAATAGAATTAGGAATAATTTCGTATTTACTAAAAATTATTGTAATTCAAGGGATTTTCAGTATTTTGATAGCATCTGCTGTTGTATTTATTCTAGCAAGTACATTATTCTATTTCTTATTTATTAGATATGACGAAACAAATTATGTTAAAAAATTGGTTTTAAGAAGGATATTAAATAAATAATGATTTTTATTTTTAAAAGCTGTGTTAAGTAGTTATTGTAGCTACCATTTACAAAAATTAATTAGAATATTTTAGGAGGAAAAGTGTATGAAGGGAATAGTTTTAGCCGGAGGTAGTGGGACTCGTTTATATCCATTGACACGTGCATCAAGTAAACAGCTGATGCCGATTTATGATAAACCAATGATCTATTATCCAATATCAACATTAATGTTGGCAGGTATCAAGGATATTCTAATTATTTCTACTCCTGAAGATACGCCACGTTTTCAAGAATTATTGGGCAACGGTTCTGAATTAGGCATTAATTTAGAGTATGCCGTTCAACCTACACCAGATGGATTAGCAGAAGCATTCATTATTGGTGCTGATTTCATTGGTAATGATAGCGTTGCGCTCATCTTAGGTGATAATATTTATTATGGTCCAGGTATGACTAAGATGCTTGAACGGGCTGCAAATCAAACTGAGGGGGCTACCGTATTTGGTTATCAAGTGCGTGATCCCGAGCGTTTTGGTGTTGTTGAATTTGATGAGAGCCATAAAGCAATTTCGATTGTTGAAAAACCGGATCACCCTAAAAGTAATTTTGCAGTAACAGGCTTATACTTTTATGATAATTCAGTTGTTGATATAGCAAAAAATATTAAGCCGTCACCACGTGGCGAACTTGAAATTACGGATGTTAACAAGGTCTATCTTGAAAAAGGAAGACTACATGTTGAAATTATGGGACGTGGATTTGCTTGGCTTGATACAGGGACACATGCAAGTTTACTTGAAGCAGGGCAGTTTATTGAAACTGTTCAAAGAATGCAAAATATGCAAGTAGCTAATTTAGAGGAAATCGCCTATCGAATGGGTTATATTTCACGCGAACAATTAATTGATCTAGCACAACCACTCAAAAAAAATGATTATGGACAGTACATGTTACGTATCGCAGAAGAAGAGGATAAAAAGTAATGGGTAAATTAAAAGTATCAACAACAAAGTTACAAGATGTTAAGATTATTGAACCAGCAGTATTTGGTGATAATCGCGGCTTTTTTACGGAGTCATATTCAGACAAAGATTTCAAAGAAGCTGGAATAGATATTGATTTTATCCAAGATAATCATTCATTATCAACACAAGCTGGCGTTTTAAGAGGACTTCATTTTCAACGTGGAGAAGCTGCACAAACTAAATTAATTCGGGTCGTGACAGGGGCAGTACTAGATGTTATTGTCGATGTTCGAAAAGGTTCACCTACTTATAAACAGTGGGAAGGATATATTCTTTCTGCAAGTAACCATCGCCAATTATTAGTTCCTAAAGGGTATGCCCATGGATTTGTAACATTAACAGATGATGTTAATTTCCTTTATAAATGTGATGGTTACTACAATGCAGCAGCAGATGGTGGGATTTCATTTAAAACTCCTGAACTAAATATTGATTGGCCTATTGATTTTGACCAAGCAATTACATCTGAAAAAGATGCTGCACAACCAACGTTTACAGAGTTTGAAAAAGACAATCCGTTTGTGTATGGAGAAATCTAAATAGGAGAGGTGTTTTTAAATGAAAAATATTATTGTAACAGGTGGGGCCGGATTTATTGGTTCTAATTTTGTCCATTATGTGGTTAATAACCACCCAGATGTTCACATTACCGTGTTAGATAAATTAACTTATGCAGGAAATAAAGAAAATTTAGCTGGACTACCTGCTGATCGTGTTGAGCTAGTAGTGGGAGATATTACTGACGCTAAACTAGTTGATGAACTTGTTAGCAAAACAGATGCGGTAGTACATTACGCTGCAGAAAGTCACAATGATAATTCTTTAAAAGATCCATCACCTTTTATTCAAACTAATATTATCGGAACATATACATTGCTAGAAGCTTGTCGTAAATACAATGTCCGCTACCATCATGTTTCAACTGATGAAGTGTATGGAGACTTACCATTACGCGAAGATTTACCCGGTCATGGGGAAGGTGAAGGTGAAAAATTCACACCTGAAACACGTTATAATCCAAGCAGTCCATATTCATCAACAAAGGCTGGATCAGATTTATTAGTTCGTGCATGGGTGCGTTCATTCAATTTACAGGCAACAATTTCAAATTGTTCCAATAATTATGGACCATACCAACATATTGAGAAGTTTATTCCAAGACAGATTACTAATGTTTTGAGTGGAATCCGGCCTAAGTTATATGGTTCTGGTAAAAATGTTCGCGATTGGATTCATACTAATGATCATTCAAGTGCTGTCTGGGCTATTTTAAATAAGGGTCGTATTGGTGAAACTTATTTGATTGGTGCGGATGGTGAACAAGATAATAAGGCTGTTTTGGAGTTGATTTTAGAATTAATGGGTCAACCTAAAGATGCTTATGATGTCGTTAAAGATCGCCCAGGACACGATTTACGATATGCTATTGATTCATCAAAATTACGTGAAGAGCTTGGTTGGAATCCTGAATTTACTGATTTTAAATCAGGATTACAAGATACGATTGATTGGTACCGAAATAATGAAAATTGGTGGAAAGCTGAGAAAGATGCAGTTGAAGCAAATTATGCAAAAAATGGACAATAATAACTAAGAATGGACTTAAGTCCATTCTTTTTTTGAAGGAGCTAATTATGAAAATATTAATTACGGGTGTAAATGGTCAATTAGGAACAGAATTAAGTCATTTATTAGATGAAAAAAAGATTGTATATACAGGAACTGGTTCTAAAGATTTAGATATTACTGACTCAAAAGCAGTTAATAATTATTTTTTAGATAATCGCCCAGAAATTGTCTACCACTGTGCAGCTTATACAGCTGTTGATAATGCTGAAGAAGAACCTGGTAAAGCTATTAATGAACAAGTTAATGTTATAGGTACTCAGAATATTGCCACAGCAGCAGAATCTGTGGGTGCTACGTTAGTTTACATTAGTACTGATTATGTATTTGATGGGACTAATGATCAAATGTATACAGAAAAAACACCCACTGCGCCTAAAAATGAATATGGTCGGACGAAGTTAGCTGGAGAAGAAGCCGTTGCTAAAATAATGAGTAAGTATTATATTATCCGTACATCATGGGTTTTTGGCGAATATGGAAAGAACTTCGTCTATACGATGCTAAACTTAGCTAAAACTCATGATCATCTGACTGTTGTTAGTGATCAGGTTGGACGGCCAACTTGGACTAGAACGCTGGCTGATTTTATGTTATATGCAGTTCAAAAAAATATTCCTTATGGGTTATATCAGCTTTCTAATGATAATTCATGTACTTGGTATGAATTTGCTAGTGAGATTTTAAAGGATGAAGTAGTTGAAATAAGTCCAGTAACGTCTGAAGAATATCCACAAAAGGCATACCGACCTAGACATTCAGTTATGGATTTGAGTAAAGTTAAAGCAACGGGATTTGAAGTACCAAGTTGGCAAGATGCTTTACATGAATTTATGGCTAAAATTGAAGTATAGAAAAGGGGAGTTTTCTAGTGATTTGAGAAATTGAATCATTAGAAGTCACTCCTTTTTATTTTCACCCAATTTAATGCTAACATAGTACCAAGGAGATGATTCAAATGACAATACCATTAGGATTAAAGGCGGGAACTGACCCAATTCAACTCCATGATCGGTTACAACATAATCCAGATATTTTTGAATTCTATCTAAATGAATTTGATGTTTCTGGAGATGGATTAAAACGATTATCAGATGAGATTGATGAGGTGAAGGCAACTACGAAGAAGATTGTCATGCATCATCCAATGAAGGTTGGTGAACAATCTGTTGAATTAGCCGTTTCCGAAACAGCTGATCCTAGGTTATATCGTTTTGTTAGAGAAAGTACTGAGACATTGATTCAGCTCGCAAAAGATAAATCAATTCAAACCCTCATTCATGGTTCATATAATCGACAAACGCCAACAATTATTGCTGAATATCCTAATTTTGAGGTTGCGGAATCAGCGTTATTTAATCGGATGGATTATTATCAAAAATATGGACAAAATAACGTCATGTTTGAGAATTCGATTTCTGATTTATTTTATTATGGGTCTGAAGAGATGGATCAGTTTATTCTACAAAAAGGGTATCGCTTAGCATTTGATACATCGCATGCCTTTATTAAACAAGCAGGTAGTAATACTGACTTACAAGCGAGTTTGAAACGGTTAATGCCAAATATCGTCCATTATCACTTAGTCGATTCAATGGGTAAATTTCATGATAGTTTAACTTTAGGAAAAGGCAAGATTGATTGGAAGTTAGCATATCCTTTGCTTAATCCAAATGCAACGACTATTTACGAAATTGATTTAGAAAATCAAAATGATTGTCGCGAAATGTTGGAAAGTCATGAATATCTACAAAATTTAATAGAAAAATAACCATTGGTTTTGAACTTTCAAAATCAATGGTTATTTTTTTCGGTTATCAAACCAGTAGAGTAAACACCCTAGTACTAACACGATAACGCCGAATAAGATGATTTTCCAATTAAAACTTAACAGTAAGTAAAGTGAGATAATTAATGCAAGGCTTGGAATAATTGGACCACCTGGTAATTTGAAACCTTTTGGTAAATTTGGATCATTATTGAATTTAAATGTTGCTAGAATTGTTGGTACATATTGGACAAACGATGCAAAGACAATGCATGATACTAAGAATAAATAACTACCGCTAAGTAGCAGGAGGATGCTTGTGATAGATGTCACAATGATTGCGATAACCGGTGTATTGTGTTTACTTTGCTTACCGATTATTTTTGGTAAAAGCTGATGTTCATTTGCTAGCGATGCAGCCACAATAGGTGTATTGAATGATACTGAGATGGCAACCCCAAGAATAGAGATCAACATCCCAATGATAATGATCATATAACCCCACTGACCAAAGATACTTTTGAATGCCGCAGCAATTGGTAATGAGTACGATCCTAAGTTAGGGCCAAGGATACCCACGGCAACCGTTTGAAGTAAAACATATAATAAAGTCACCGTTGCAATAACGCTTAATAGTGCTTTCGGAATATTCTTTTCCGGATTATCCATTTTAGCAGCAGCAATCGGTAAAAATGAAAAGCCAGTATACATATAAAAAATGACACCAAATGCTGTATTAAATTTCGTAAATAACTGAGTGTTACTGTGAATATCAGTCGGAATCATGGGCGTAAAATGAGCATCCTTAATGAAGAAAGCACCGACAATAATAAAGAGTAACATGATAAATACTTTAGCTGCAGAAGACAGATTGTCTGCGAAATCTAGAATAGCTGTTCCAAAATAATTAATGATGCCTAGAATAATGACTAAGGCAATTGCTGAAACATCATAAATAAGCGTTTGTTGTAATGCTGGAAAAAGTATTTTTAAGACAGTTAGTAACGCAGCAATTTCGGCTGACAAAGTCACTACGCCTAATATCCAAGTAAATATACCAACTTGAAAACCAGTAAATTTACCGAATGCATTATAGGCATATAACCAAGCCGCACCATCTTCCGAAAATTTACTTGCTAGTGTTGCGTAACAGAGCACAATCATGGTGACTGCTAATGCTGCAGCGATAATTGTAAAGATACTGAGTGGTCCAATATCATTATAAATTTTACCAGATAATAAGAAAATCCCCGATCCAATAATACCGTTAATTCCTAACAAGAAAACCGTGAAAAACGTCATTTTTTTATCTTCTATTTTATTCATTACAATCCCCCTAAATTTTAGAATAGCCAATATGATGTTAAAAGGCAATTGATAGGTGCTATGAGGGTACAAAAAAAGCCAACAATTAAGTTGGCTTTTACGGTTAAACTAAATCGTTTGTGTAGATTGGTGTTTCAATGGTTTCAACAAATTGTGCTGAGATAGGGGTTACGAACATTTTTTCGTTATCACGATGGAATAAATCAGAACCTGTAATGTCATCCATGGCTTTCTTAACGGTTGCTGGATCTAAATCTGTATTAACGTAACGTAATTTCATATGGCGCGTTTTACCCGCTTCATTTTTAAATGCTAAATCTAATTGTTTCATATAATTTCCTCCTTAGGTTTGATTAAGCTAAAAGACTTGATTCTGTGCGGATGGTCATTTTAACGGTGTTATCACCAGTTAATGAAGCAACTGTAGCGCCGAGTTGTGCAATAGCTTCGTTAGAGGCATTTTCAGTAATGTTAGCGAATGAACGTTTACGTTCAGAGCCGTCAGAACTTAATCCCTCAACGATAACGTTTGTTTTTACCCAAGTTTTACTCATATATGTTCTCCTTTGTGTGTCTATATTTGATAAGTGCCGCGACGCCTTACATAGATAATAAAGAATCGGTTAACCATTTTGTAAAGCAAATACTGATATTTATTCTTGATTCATTTGAGCAATGACTAAAAGTACTTTCCGACCGACGCTATTACGCCAGTTATAGGCTGTTTGACGGCTAACATGATGACTGGCAGCAATTTCTGTGACTGTTTTGTGTCTAATATAACAATCGACTAGATAATGTTGTTCGGCGTTTGAACAGAGGTCATAGAGTGATTTAAAAAGGTGTTCTGTAAATAATTTTTCAGCGATAGTATCTTGTGTTTGGAGGGTTAAATCAATGATGGAATCAGTTGGATTAGTTGAATCATCCTTATTAGGTTCTAAATGCGTTTGTTGATTAGATTGTCGATTAATTAAATCAAGAAGTCGCCAGTAGACACGTTGATAGGCGTAAACCATGAAAGTTTGTTCATTATCTTCAATAGTTTTAGGGTATTGGTCATATGCAGCGCTGAATGCTAATCGTGCTTCTTGTACGAAATCGTCATATGAAGCATGCGATTGATTAATCGACATTCTTTTTAGAACACCAAAGATAAGTTTTTCACGGTCATTTTTCAGTAGAAAAGCTAGACCTGGGTTTATTTGATTTGACATATTAGTAGAGTTGCCTCGTTTCTTTTAAGATCCCTTGGCCAAGGTTCTTAATTAGAATACGAGGTTATTCAATTTTAAAATAGACGACGAAATGAGCGTATTTATGGGTTTTTGATGAGCATTTAAGAATTAAAGGTAGACTATTAATTTTCTTAAGATAAACTTAACAATTAGACTTAAGTTCACACAAGATTAGTTACAATTAAATCTGTAACATAGGATAAGTTGTTAAATGAAAGTAAGAAAAGGAGTAGGCTATTGAACTTGGAGAATGAATTAGAACGGGATTTTAAAGAAATTATAGATTATCCAGAAACACGCTTATTGACTGTTGGGTCTCAATATTGGCGAAACTTGTTGGAGAATCATCCAATAATAGACGTTACGGATGATCATTTTTTTACAGAACATGGAATTGTAACGGATAACTATCAAGTGAACATGGAGACAACTTTGTATATTCACCATATAACACACAGACGGGATGATTTACGATCCATTATTTTTGATAAGCATAAAGATATTTTATTATGTAAATACACAACAACAAATTTTGTGAATCGCTTGATTAATGAAAAAATTCTAACTTTTGTCGCAATGCGTGCGATTGTGTCATTAGTTGAAAAGAAACAAGCTCTACCTTACACATGTGGTATGTATCAGTTATTTCCAGATAGTGGGCCATCAAAACGGGATGCCTCATGGACGGCAGGACACCATCTTGCTAATATTTCCGATGTAGAAAATGGAACTGATTTATTTTTCAACAATGGATTAAGAATTAGAGTTCAAAGTAAGTATTCGCAATTTCTAAAGCAATTAAATTTAGCGCATCTTTTTACAGATATTCAAGTTTCTTTGGCCAGTAAAATAGCTGCAGAACTTGGTTTTGAAAATCCAACACCCCAATTTAGATATCATGATGCTATCTTATCTTTAGTTCAGAACAGACGTGATACCTATGTGGATAAAATAGATTTCATTAAGGAAGTTAAGCATTTATTAGCCATCTACACGTTGAAAGGGTATTCTGATGAATCACCTGACGACTCAATTATCAAAAAAACGTGTAGTTGGGCGCATACTAATAGAGGCATTATGCGTTACTAATTGTAATCATAATGTAACGGAAAAAGGCGTTATTAGACATGCAAATTTGATATAATTAAAGCTGATAATTTCGGAAAAATAGGGGGAAATATGAAAAATAAAAAGTTGTTAACAAAATTAGTTACGGTAACATTTGTTGCTATTACGGGATTTAGCTCAATAAACTTACCAATTGGGAATCAAAGTAAAAATGAATCAACAGTTACGGCAGCCACGACTGCCCAAACAAAGGCTCTCATTGAAAAGAATGGACCAACGATTCAAGCAGTGTCAAAAGATAAAAACTTGTATCCATCAGTGATGCTATCACAGATGATTCTTGAATCTTCTTGGGGTCAAAGTACGTTGGCAAAAAAGGCTAATAATTTTTTTGGTATGAAGGGTGCCTATAAGGGACAATCATATTCAGTTAAATCATTGGAATATAATAGCAAAGGGAAAGCTTATTATGCGGTGTCTAAATTTAAAAAATACCCAAATGCTAAAGCATCTATTCAAGATTATGCCAACCATTTACGTAACGGTGTAAGTTGGGATGCTAAGTATTACTCAGGTACATGGCGTGAAAAAGCTAGTACTTATCAAAAAGCAACAGCATCATTGAGTTTAAAATACTCGACAAGTAGTGCCTACGGTAAAAAATTAAATAACTTAATTTCTAGATATAATTTAGCTAGTTTAGATAATACCGTTAAAGTCGCTTATAATGGCGCAGCCGGTTCTGAAACAGTCAAAGTAGCTAATACTGGTTACCGTCTTTACAATCATGTTAAAGGAACAGCAGGTAGTCGTGATAAAGGTGCGGCTGCTAAGTTGACAGGTAAGACAGTCTATGCGGACATGCGTGGCGTAAAAGAAGGTAGCACAACTTGGTATCGAGTAAGAGTTAAAGGCACATCAACGAAGTATTGGATCTATAAACAAGCATTAAAATTAAGAAAAACAAGTTATTCTACAGTAAAAAATACAGGAAATTTTAATAATAAATCATATCAGTTACATAATCATGTTTATAATTCAGATTATTTATCTAAAAAGACAGGTCAATCAAAAACACATAATAATAGAACTTATACAATTAATAAAAAAGCGATTATTACTGATTACAATGGGTCTAAATCAACGATGTACCGAGTCAAAATTGGATCTACTAATCATTGGGTCTATAAGGGAGCCATTAATAAACATTAATTTATTAGGTTGTTGAACTAATATTGCTAAGGGATAGCAATAAAAAAATAGGAGAGTTATTGAAAATGCAGAAAAAAATAGTAATGGGTTTTGCCATTGTTTTGGGGATTGTAGCGGCTGGATTAATGAATCAATCAGTTTCGGCTTCATCAAAGGTAAATAATTATATACATTCTCAACATATTGCACCAAATGAGATTACAAGTGCTATCTGGGGTGGTTTTCCAACCGATGATATGACTTATCGTCAAGGTAAACCAGAAGGTGTTGTTGTTCATGAAACAGCTAACCCATCATCTACCATATATGGTGAAATGGCTTTTATGAAAGCCAATTATGGTAATGCATTTGTGCACAGTTTTGTTGACGATCATAATATTATTAATATTGCAAAAACGAACGTCATGTCATGGGGCTCTGGTCCTAAAGGTAACCAACGTTTCGTGCAATTTGAAGAAACGCGTGTTCATAGCAAGTCGGCATTTGCACGAGAAGTTAATAATGCCGCCTACTATACTGCCTATATTTTACAACAATATGGGTTGAAACCAAGTTTAGCAACTGCTAGCAATCATGGAGCGGGCGCAACAGTTTGGGCACATGCAGATGTCAGTAAGTATTTAGGTGCAACTGATCATGGTGATCCAGTTGGTTACTATAGCGAATCTGGTAATAAATGGTTTAATGAGTCATATTCAATGTCAGACTTGTATGATTTAATCAAAGAATACTACACACAATTAGGTGTGAAGGTCGCATATCACAGTGCAGCTGGATCAGAAACTGTTCAGATGAATAATACAAGTTACCGTCTTTATAACCATGTTAAAGGGACGGTCGGCGCAGTCGATAAAGGTTCAAGCAGCAAGTTAAGCGGTAAAACATTGTATGCAGATATGCGTGGTGTTAAAAATGGTAGCACTACTTGGTATCGCGTCCGTGTTAAAGGGACATCCACAAAATATTGGATCTATAGTGACGCCTTAAAATTAAGAAAAGTAAGTTACTCACCAATGAATGTTTCAGCTAAATTTAATGGTAAGTCATATCAGTTACATGATCATGTATACAATTCAGATTATCTATCTAAAAAGACAGGTGATTCAGCCAATTATAAAAATAGAACATATACAATTAATCAAAAAGCCGTTATAACTGATTATAATGGTGCTAAATCAACGATGTATCGTATTAAAATTGGTTCAGATGATCATTGGGTTTACACAGGAGCAGTCAATAAGGATGCACTAGTTAATTTAGAAATGCATAGTGCATCTGGTTCAGAAACTGCAAAAGTTAATAGTAATAAATATATGCTTTATAACTCAGTTAAGAACTCTACTGATAATACGGTTAACTATGGTTCTTCAACACAATTAACTGGGCAAACAGTGAAATTATTAGCTCGAGCAGAAAATAGAAGCCAAGGAACAACTTGGTATCAAATTAAATCAGGATTAAATAAATATTGGGTTTATTCAAAGGCCTTAACATTTAATCAATCAATTACTTATAAGTCACTTAAACAGACTGGAACCGTAAGTACGACAAGCACTTACTACTTGCATAATCATGTTTATAATTCAGCATATTTATCAGTAACAACAGGAAGAGCAAGTGATGCTACAATTAGAGGTAAAGCAGTTAATGTAGATTGCATGGCTACAATTAAAGAAAATGGTAAAGAAGATTCATATATGTACCGTTTTACAGTTATTGAAACAGGAAAGACCTATTGGGCTTATGGTAGCGTCTTAGTTGGTCGAACGAATAGTTAAAGCAAAAAAAGAAGCCATTTTATGGCTTCTTTTTTTGCTTTATTTTCCTGAAGAACGACGTGATAATTTAACGACGGCTTCAACTTTTGATGTTTGTGGGAACATATCAACGGGTTGAATATAATCAACGCGGTATGATTTTGTTAACAATTCTAAATCTTTTGCGAGTGTCGATGGATTACATGATACATAAACAAATTTTTTAGGACGACTCTTATTGATGGCTTCAATTAATTGATCATCTAAACCAGTACGTGGTGGATCAACAACTAGGGCATCAGGTACGAAACCTTCTTCCAACCATTTAGGTAAGATATCTTCAGCTTTACCAACTTCATATGTGGTATTTTCTTGATGTGATAGAACAGCATTTTCTCGTGCATCTTCAATCGCTTCAGGTGTTGTATCCATACCGCGAACTTCTTTAGCACCATGGGCAACATAAAGGCCAACGGTACCAACACCACAGTAAGCATCAACTAATGATTCATTTTTATCTAAGTTAAGAGCTTTATTGATTTCATCGTATAAAACGCCAGTTTGAACTGGGTTTAATTGGAAGAAAGCACGTGCTGATAATTTGAATTTCATTTTACCAAGACGTTCCATGATGAAGTCTTGGCCAGCGATATTAATGGTTTCGTCACCCCAAATAAGTGATGTTTCACCTTTGTTGATATTTTGCATGACAGAAGTAACCATAGGTAATTCTTCTAAGATATGCATAACTAGTTCACGTTTCTTAGGTAATTTTGCCGAGTTTGTGATGAAGGTTAATTGAACCTCACCGGTATCAAAAGATTCACGAACAACAAGCGTTTTGATAATACCTGATTTAGCTTCTTCATTGTAAATAGGAATTCCGAGTTCCTCTAATAACGCAACAACGTGACGAATAACAAGCATTGTTGTAGGACGTTGCGTACTGAATTCTTTTAAGTCTACTAAATCATGACTCTTTGGTTTGTAAAGTCCAGCGATGACGTGACCATCTTTTTCGCGAACTTGGAATTGCGCTTTATTACGGTATTCATATGGATTTTGCATACCGATAGTTTCTTTTAAATCATAGTGTTCATAACCACGCGGTTTATATCTTTCTAAAGATTGTACGATAACATCTTTTTTGAAAGCTAATTGGCCTTTGTAGTTTAAATGTTCTAATTCAATTCCGCCGACTTCACTGTATGTTGCGTCTTTTGGTTCAACGCGAACAGGACTTTGTTTACGAATTTTATGAATTTTAGCGTTGATATAAGAATCTGCAACACTAGTGACTTCTGCTACAACGACTTCGTCTGGAAGAGCACCAGGTACGAATGTAATCTTACGTTTGTAATAGCCGATGCCTTCACCATTAATACCTAAGCGTTTAATAGTTAAAGGAAAACGTGAACCGGCTTCAATTTCTGATCCAAATTCTTGATTGTCTGACATATTTTTATAAACTCCTTATTGCTTTTTTCTTATTATAACACAGGAATATTGGCATTTTGGCAGTTCAAAGATATAATAACAAGATAAGCATTTAAAGGAGTCTATATGACAAAAAAAATCACAAAAATAACCACACAAAAACGTGCTGGACGATATAATGTCTTTCTGGATGAAAAATATGCTTTTCCAATTGGGGAAGAAGTTCTTATTTCATTTCATCTTGCTAAAGGGATGGAATTAGATGAGGCATTAATTAAACAAATTGCTGATGCAGATGATCGTTCAAAAGCGTATTCAAAAGCGTTAAACTATTTATCAACGCAAATGCGAACCGTAAAAGAGATTAAGGATTATTTGAAGAAACATGAAATTACGGAAGACGCGATTGAAGAAACAATCGAAAAGTTATATGAATTTAGATTAGTAAATGATCTTGAATATGCTAAAAGTTACGTTAGAACAATGATGCACACGTCGGATAAAGGACCAACAGTCATTCGCCAAAAGTTACGATTAAAAGGTGTTGCAGCTGAAAGTATTGATGAAGCCTTAGAAGAA
This sequence comes from Dellaglioa sp. CoH-57-MRSF-20, assembly GCF_056781955.1. Next base: position 148,301 of record NZ_JBXAXV010000003.1, on the reverse strand, counting down.
TTTCCAGTTGATGACCAATTAGAAAATGGAATTAAAGTCGCCGAAAAATTAGTTAAGCATTACCACGATCAATCGTTTAGTAATTTAAAGAACAAGGTTCGTCAGGCATTAATGACTAAAGGCTTTAAGTCTGATGACATTTCACAAATAATGGATGCCTTAGAACTTGAAATTGATCCCGAAGCCGAATGGGATGCACTTGTTAAACAAGGGGATAAAGTCTGGAAACGGCAACGTCGCTTGGAAGGTAGTCAGCGCGCCATGAAAGTTAAACAGGGGCTATTTCAAAAAGGGTTTCAGTTTGATGATATTAATGAATATATTGAGCTGAAAGAACAAGATGAGGCGCTTGAATGATAATGTGGGATGACGCAAAAATCACAGCTTTTCAAGAGGCATTGTTAACTTGGTATGATAGTGAAAAAAGGGATCTTCCTTGGCGCAGAGACCATGAACCCTACCATATTTGGGTATCAGAAATTATGCTCCAACAAACACAAGTAAATACGGTTATTCCGTACTATGAACGATTTATGGAATGGTTTCCGAGTGTTGAAAATTTTGCTAATGCGCCAGAAGAACGTATTTTAAAAGCATGGGAAGGACTCGGTTACTATTCAAGAGTTCGAAACATGCAAAAAGCAGCAAAACAAGTTGTTCAAGATTATTCTGGGCAATGGCCGCAAACAGCTAAGGAACTGCAAAATTTAGTTGGAATTGGGCCATATACTGCCGGAGCAATCGCAAGTATTGCTTTTAACGAAGTTGTTCCTGCCGTTGATGGTAATGCTTTTCGTGTATTTTCACGCTTATTTGAGATAGAAGATGATATTGCGAAACCACAGACCCGACTTATTTTTGAAAAAGTCATTCAACAAATTATTTCTAAAGAAAGACCTGGAGACTTTAACCAAGCTGTCATGGATTTGGGTTCAAGTTACATGAGTGCTAAGAATCCAGATTCTGAACATTCTCCAGTTAAGTCGTTTAATCAAGCTTATTTAGATGGTAAAGAACTTGATTATCCAGTGAAATCAAAGAAGCCGCGACCAGTTGAAATGCCCTATATTGCTTTGATAATTGAAACAAAAAAAGGGTATTTATTTGAGAAACGTTCTAGTAAAGGGATGCTCGCAAATTTATTAGCGTTTCCTTTAATTAAGCTGGAAGAACTGGAAGACAAACCAGGAGACGTGTTATTAACGGATGATTTAGTTATAAAATTAGGCCAATGGAGCCAAGATAATTTGAACCATAAGTTGATTTTTTCAGCATTAGAAGGTTCCGTCGTAAAACATACCTTTACCCATCAAAAATGGTTAATTGAATTATTTACCGTGAAAAGTAAATCGTTTGACTTAAGTTATTTTCCTGGCGAATTCATACTTGAAAAAGATTTTGACCAGATTGCAGTTCCTAAAGTACAACAAAAAATTTGGGACAAATATATCAGCCTTTCTTCAAATAAATTTTAGTAAAATAGTTCTTTTTTTGGTATAATATTCATGCAATCGATGTAAAATGCACTACGTGTTTAGAAAGTGGGTTTTGGTAGAGATGAGTAATCAGTCAAAGGAGCCTAAAGAGGGCGACTTCATTACCATAAAGAGTTATAAACACGACGGTAGTTTGCATCGAACATGGCGTGATACGATGGTGTTGAAAACAAGTGAGAATATGATTATTGGGTGTAATGATCATACATTGGTGACCGAAGCAGATGGCCGGCGATGGGTGACCAGAGAACCAGCAATTATCTTTTTTCATAAACACTATTGGTTTAATATTATAGCCATGATACGTGATAACGGCGTTTCTTATTATTGTAATTTGGCTTCACCAGCCACGTTAGATAAGGAAGCTTTGAAATATATAGATTATGATTTAGATGTCAAAGTTTTCCCAGATGGTGAGAAACGGTTATTGGATGTAGATGAATATGCAGAACACGGGAAAAAATGGGAATATTCTGACGATATCGATAAGATATTGAAGTATAACGTCCGAACACTTGTGGACTGGATAGATAACGGGAAAGGGCCATTTTCTAAAGAATATATAGATATCTGGTACAATCGTTACCTCGAACTAGCGGAACGTGAAAATAATAAATAAAAAGGATAATTCTGAATTTTAAGTAGAATTATCCTTTTTATTTACTATTTTAGTGAGGTATTTTCTAATAAATTGAGCAGTATGGTAATATATAGATAGTTTAGCAACGGAATAAAAGGAAAACTAGACGAAATAATATAATTAATGAATGGATGAAAAAATGGCTACTAAAGCGAATATAAAAGATGTTGCAAGTAAGGCAGATGTTTCAATCGCAACTGTATCACGTTTTTTGAATGGTAAAACAGAGCGTATGTCTAAAGAGACAGCATTGAAAGTCCAAAATGTGATTAAAGAATTAAACTATGTCCCTAATGACGCGGCTAGACAGATGATTACAAAAAAAAGTCGAATGATTGCTACAATTGTTTCAGATGTGGATGATTATTTTGCCACAGAAATGTTTAAAGGTATTAGCTCAATTTTAGATGCACAAGGTTATACAGCGGTTTTATTTGATTCCGATTCTAATAAATATAAAGAACAAGGTATCCTTAAAATTATTGGCGAAAAATCGTTTGATGGACTAATCATGCAACCAATACTTAGAAAAGAAGCCGATTTAAGGGATGCGGTTAGACGAGACATGCCCATTGTTATTGTTGATCGTGAACTTTCTGATTCTAGTTTAGCTAATGTTGTTACAAATAACTTTGATATTAGCCAACAAGTAACAAGATATTATCTAAATCAAGGATTTGATCAAGTCATTATCATTACTGGTGAAGTGACAGGTATTTCAACTCGGGAAGAGCGGTATAACGGAATTAATTCGGTCAGTCCAGACACTAAGGTGATTGAGGTTATAGATGGTGATACAAAATTAAATCAAACATATGCTGAACTGAAAAATAGATTAATACGTGATGATAAAAGAACGCTTGTATTTGCGTTGAAGGAACGTTGGTTGCTTTACTTACTACCTAAAATTATCGCTGATGGATTCATGGTCAATCAACGGGTAGCGGTAACGGGATTTTCAGATACTGAAGTCATAAAAGCGATTAATTCAGGAACTTCGTTGATTAATCAAAATCCTTTTTTACTAGGTGCTAGTGCAGCAGAATTATTGTTGAATGAATTAAATGGTGAAACAAATACGAAAAATAAAAAAATAATTATACCTGCTGAATTTAAGTAGATACTAATATGGAAAAGACTTGCTCAAGGGTAAGTCTTTTTTTATTGTCCTTAAAATGTAATTTAAAGTTAAAAAAATAAACAGGCTAGATACCTTACTGGAGTAAACGTTTACCTTGTTTAGAAATATATATTTATATTTAAGACTTGCAATTATGGAATACTGCATATATACTATCCATGTAAACGTTTACCTAACTTGTTAATAGATAATGAATTGGAGGCGCTAAAAATGGATAAAAGAACTTTTTTAGATGTTGATAAATTTGCGTTGGGCTTTGCCTCTACAACTGTAGAGGCTAAGTTTGAGGATGAAAACATGGTGAAAACGGCTAAGAATTACCTTGCAGCCTATTTGACGGCATATTACTTAGCAGAAAATTTTAACGAGATAGAACGAGAAAATTTTGATAATAAAAATGCAGAAAAATTCGAGGACATGAATTTTGAGACATTAATGAATAGGGTAAAGAAACTCAATAAATATTAATATTGGAGGAAAAATGATGACAGTTATTTTAAATACATGGATTTTTGAGAATGATGTAGAAAATGGAATTAAACAGGATGAATTGGTTGATCGCGTTTCAAAATTAAGTGTTGACGGTATCGAAGTTAGACGTGAATATTTTAAAGATTTAGATAGTGAATTACCCAAAGTTGCAAAAAAAGCAAAACAATACGGATTAATTGTTAATTATAGTGTTCCTGATCAAGTTTTTTTAGACAATGGCACGTTAAACCCTAAATTAGTTACTTATTTTCAAGAAGGTTTAATTATGGGAATCAAAAAAATTAAATTTAATATTGGAAATTTTGCGGCATTTACTGGAGATTTAAAGCAGGCTTTTAGTGAATTTCCTTTAGACAAAATAACAATGAATGTTGAAAATGATCAAACTGCATTAAGTGGCAGTGTTAAGGCATTAACGACATTTTTAGAAAGTGCTAAACGACAAAATGTGCCTGTTGGTTATGTTTATGATCTTGGTAATTGGGCTTTTACGAAACAAGATGCTATTCAGAGTGCAGATGAGCTTTCACAATACACGGACTATATCCATTTGAAAAACGTTATTAATAATGCTGGAAACTTAATGACGTCGAAAAATTTAGATGAAGGAATGTTTGATTGGCGAGCTATTTTAGCCCATCTACCAAAAAAAGTGGCTTTCGCTCTTGAATATCCGATGGATAACAAAGCGTTAATTCAATCCCAGATAGTGTTATTAAAAAAAGAAATTGAGGACTAGCTTATGGCAACCCTAATACCGATTTTATTATTAATCACTTTTGTAGGATTTATTATTTATATTTTAAAGGGTGGAAACATCATGGTCGGGTTCTTCGTAATGGCTATTTTATGGTCTATCATTGGACAAATTCCATTCGATAAGGCAGTTCAAAAAGTATTTGCTGAACCAGCATTGAATTATGGACCGACAATTATCTATATTGCATTTGGATCATGGTTCGGAAGGGTTCTTGTTGATAGTGGGATTGCGCCTGCAATTTCAGAAGCAACAAAAAAAGTTGGGAAAAAACGACCATTAATAGCAGCTATTTTAATTGTTTTGGTAACAGCGTTTATTTTTGTAAGCGCATACGGAGTGGGATCTGTGATTGCGATAGGGGTTATCTTATTACCAATCATGTTATCCCTAGGTATTCCAAGAGACATCGCACTTACTGCATTTGTCATGTCAATTGGGGCACCAATGTACATTAATGTTGTTTTATTCAATCAAATTAAAGCATTTTTTCCAAATGCCGTATACGGCGGACAATACTTAATCTTCGGTTGGACAGCAATGACAGTTCAATTAATCGCGGTAATTATTTTCTTAGTTTTACATCGCAAGAAATTTACTCAAGAAAATGTTGATTCAAATCTAAAAATTATTGGTGAGACACAACAAAATTCTGAAAGTCGCCCCATACCAAAAATTGCATTTGTTGCACCAATTATTCCGGTCGTTATGAATATGATTTTCGGCTGGGATGCTATTCCAGGATTAACTTTAGCAACATTGTTTGCGATAGCTGTTACTGGAAATATGAAAGGATATAAAAATTTCGTCGACTTCTTGAATAGTACGATTCAAAAAGCGATTGGTGATATCGCAGGATTGATTATGTTTTTAATGGCGTTAGTGATGTTTGCTGGTGCTGCTCAGTTGAACGCTGTTAGGTTTCAACATGTATTTAGTCTGATATTACCGCATGACCATTTAATCCTTGCTATTGTATTTGGAGTATTAGCACCGCTCGCGTTATTCAGAGGTCCGTTACATGTTTGGGGTGCTGGAGCTGCAACTGCAGCGGTTCTTTCGGGAACCGGGTTGTTCAATGATGCCTTCTTATTACCACTTCTCTATGTGCCTGCGCTTCTTGCTGTTTCAACAGGAATCACGCAATCATGGAATGTTTGGGGCCTTGATTATATGAAAGTTCAATCAAAAGATTTATTAAAAAGAGGTGTTCCAATCATGTGGTTTGTTTCAATTATTAATGAAGTTTTAGTTTATTACTTTTTCGGTTAAAATTAAGAGACATGAAGGGAAGAAAATATAATGAGTGAAGTTATAACAATTGGCGAACCAATCATTACATTTGCCTCAAAAGATATGGATCAAAGCTTATCAGAATCAGTTAATTATGTGAAAATATTAGGTGGCGCAGAATTAAACGTAGCGATCGGAGTTAAACGCTTAGGGCATGATGTTGAATATGTTTCTCGAGTTGGAACAGAACCTTTTGGCCAATACGCGAAGAGTATTATTTCAGGACATGGTGTGGGTATCGATTATATTAGCGAAAGTGAAAATCATTGGACGGGGCATCAATTGAAACAACTCGTATCAACGGGTGACCCAGAGACTTTTAATTACCGTAAAGGGTCAGCTGCAGCTCATTTAACAAGTGATCGAATTGATGCAATAAATTTAGATGATGTTAAAATAGCGCATATGTCTGGTATTTTCCCAGCTATTTCAGATGTGGCCGAAAAAACATTTAGAACGTTATTAACACGCCTTGTGGATAACCAAAAATTCATTACATTTGACCCTAATTTACGACCAACATTGTGGAAAAGTAAAGATTATATGGTTGCGACCGTTAATGAACTGGCAGGTTATGCAGATGTTGTTTTACCAGGTGTTGAAGAAGGAAAAATTCTGATGGGCAGTGATAATCCAGAAGAAATTGCCGACTTTTATTTAAAAGGCAAACGGACAAAAACGGTAATTGTTAAAATAGGTGCAAGTGGTGCATTTATCAAAAATTCAGATGGTAGTATGAAAACGATTAAAGGCTTCAAAGTGGATAAAGTTGTGGATACTGTTGGTGCAGGCGATGGATTTGCATTAGGCGTTATTACAGCATTATTGGAAAACAAATCTATGGAGTCAGCCGTTTTACGAGGAAATGCAGTTGGTGCGCTTCAAGTTCAGACACCAGGTGATAATGATGGCTACCCAACACCTAAAGAACTACAGGATTTTTATAAAAAGGAAGGCGTACAGGAATAATGAAATTACAAGTCGCTATTGATCGCGTTACGTTAGAAGACCTTATGGAGAGCGTCAGCTACTTAGATGGTGTTGTCAATGTCATCGAAGTTGGGACCTCTTTGATTAAAGATTATGGGATAAATGCGTTAAAATCTGTTACGGAAAAAGTTAATCAATCAGAAGTATTATTTGATTTAAAGACAATTGATGAGGGTGTTTATGAATTTGAAAAGGGATTCTCTGCTAACGCGGATACGTTAACGGTTATGGCAAGTTCGTCAATTGATACGATTGAACAAGTTTATGAATTAACGGTTAATCAGAAAAAAAACATTCTGATAGATTTATTGGAAGTAGATGAGACGAAAATTGAAAAATTACAAAAATTTGATGAAGCCATTTTTGGATTACATTACTCACATGATAAGAAAGATCAAGATTTTGATGCCGTAAAAGCGGTGGCTGAATTCCATGCTAAATTTCCAAATATAAAAAAAATCGCGGTTGCCGGTGGTATTGATATTGAACAGGCAAAAAGATTGGCTGTTCAAGGTATCGTGGAAAGAATCATTGTTGGTGGTAAAATAATGAATAATGAGAAACCATTAGATATGGCAAAAAAATTTATGGAGGTTATTAAATGAGTTTACTTGATGAAATAATGGATGAAATTAACGCGGTCATTGCTAAAGTTAGTGATGACCAATTAAATGGTGCTGAGAAGTTAATTACGAAAGATAAAAGAATTTTTATCTTAGGTGCTGGGCGATCTGGGTTAATGGCAAAAGGATTCGCAATGAGATTAATGCATATCGGTTATACGGTCTTTGTAATTGGTGAGACAATTACACCGTCAATTGCAGAAGGGGATGTGCTAGTTTCTGTTTCTGGCTCTGGGACAACTAAGAGTGTACTTGAACCAACTGAAAGTGCTAAGAAAATTGGCGTTAAAGTAGTCGGGCTTACAAGTAACGGCGAGTCTCCTTTAGCGAAAGTATCTAACTCAGTTGTCGTTGTGCCTGGTGCAACAAAAGCTGATAATAGTGTAAAGTCAATCCAATTATTGAGTACGCTATTTGATCAAAGTGTGCATATTGCTCTGGATGCATTAGTGCTGAAGGTAAGTCGTAGAGACAACGTATCAAATGATCAGGCGAAGGCGAGCCATAGTAATTTAGAATAAAAAATAGCAACTATCATTTTTAAAATGGTAGTTGCTATTTTTTAGGATAACTATAGTTACAACAATGGTTGATTAATAACCGGCTGTTGTTGACTTAATTAACTCAGGTGTTCTATTAAATAACATGTAGGCGTAACCGTTAATGATTTGCATCCCTTCAGTTTCTCGTGAAGAATTGATACGGGTATACGAAACATCATTTGTTGTTAAGGCACTGTTATGATTATTATCAACTGTTAATTTCGAAGCGTTAACAGCGACAAAAGCGTCATCTGTTACGAGGTAAACTTTATTTGTTTTTGAACTATAAGCAATTGATTGTGGAGAGTCACCCACCCGGTTGGCTAATTGTCCAACGACTTTTACGGTGACTTTATTGTCGGCATCTATAGATCCCTTCCAAATTCGAATATACTTACCGGCTGAACCAGATCCGCTACCAATCATTGTGTATGAATAGAAGTTATTGTTATCTGCAAAAGTTAAATTATTACTTTGCATAAAATTACCATAACCATCGTTCCATTGCATATTAGTATAGTTATCAGGTGCTAGCGTTGACGAATTGATATGTTGAATAGTTACTGTGTCGGATTCAGTAAGTGATTTTGAGCTTGTATCACGATACATGTAGAGACCTTTATTTGAACCATTTGTTTTATAATCTAAAGATTGACCATGGCCTATTATGAATTCAGGACCGACTTTAATGATAGATTCATATTTTTTGTATGCATTATATTTAGAAACATAGAAATTATATTTACCTTTATAAGTTGAAGCAGGGTAGTTTGCTTTGTAGTAGCTAAGAGATTGCGATTGACGGAGGTAGTAAAAAGCCTGCCATAATTCTCCAAATCCCTTACTATTATTTAGATTTAATGCGTTCATCTTATCAGTATCAAAACGGACAATCTTACCAGTTCCTTTTTTCGAATCAGTTGAGATTGATGCATAAAGGTAGTGACCATTGATAACAAATCCTTGTATATTACCCCAATCACCACTTGATTTATATGAAGCAGTTAAGAAATAATTTGTTTTAAATTGTTTTGAACCAGTTGCATTATAAGTACTACCTGATTTTGTTGTTGCATCAACTGAAGAATAATTAGGCTTTTTTTGATAGAAATTAGTAGCCGCAGTATTTGCTAATTTATTGCCTGTATCTAGGCTACCATCATGCATATCAACAAGAACATCTGTAGCAGGTGTCCAGGCTGCTAAATAGCCACTATAAATCCAACCGAGATCGTTTTTCCCAGTTTTAACATATGAAAATTTAGCGCCATCTTGTGTTCGTGTTTCTGTTTTGGTGATATATAAATCAGTATCGAAGTAATTTTTTGAATAATGTGTTGTTTTATTTCCATAAATAGTGTTTAGTGGTGCGTTATGAATGTTAGAGATGTCAGACGTGATACGATATTTAGTTTTTGATGAAGAAGTTTTGATATCTTTAACGGTTTCGTAATTCGTTAATGCTTTAGTATTCACATAACCATACAAAGTTCCGTCACTATATGTTAGTTTTGAGTAGCTTACATTTGATGCCGTTGTAATTTTTTTGGAAATGTAGAAAGTGGTTGAGTGATAACTAGTACCATAGTGCATAAATGTAGAAGCACCGTGTAATGCTCTTGGATAACTGTAAACATTATAAGCATTTGTTTTAATTCTAACAGGTGTATGGTTACTATCTGATTTATCTGTTTTGGGAGATGCATAAACGGTTGTGGCTTTGGTATTTATATAGCCATACGCTTTTCCAGCACCATTAACTAGCCAAGAATATGATTTTCCATCTGATAATTTAATCGTTTTTGTGATGTAAAAAGTTGTTGAATGATAACTTGAACCATAGTGCATGAACTTTGATTTTGAATTTAAAGTTCGAGGGTAAGCATAAACATTATAAGCTTTCGTTTTAATTCTAACAGGCGCATGTGCAATGTATTTTGAAGATGATAGTTTAACTTTTGCTGAGACAGAGCTAGATGTACTGTGACTGGCTATCCCTAAGCCAAGTGCTGTAAACAGTAATGTGATCCCAATGAATTTACTGATTTTCATAATTTAGAACTCCCCTATAAAATATATTTTGTGCCTTCTAATTATACATGAATATGACTGATAGGCCAATTCATTATTTGAATGGAACGGGGTTATTAATACTGATCAAAAAGTTATGGAACAGTTAAATACCATGGAATGTAATATAAAAAAAATATATTATTATAAATAGGAATGATATAATTATTAGATATTTGGACAAAAGAATTGTTAAGGAGAATACAATTAATAATGACAAAAAATAATGGATTACTCTCAGTTGTTATTTTGGGATACAATGTTGAAGAGTTCATTGAAGAAAGTATTGAATCAGTTCTTAACCAAAGTTATGAACAATTAGAAATTATTTTAGTTGATGATGGATCAGTTGATGGGACTGCCGAAATTATGGATCGGTATGTATCACTTTTTGACAATATTAAAGCAATTCACAAAGAAAATGCTGGACCTAGTGCTGCTAGAAATGCAGGAATTGAAGCCGCTACCGGAGAATATATTGCCTTCGTAGATGGGGATGATTTATTACCAGTTGACGCATACAGTCTTTTGATGGGGTCGGTAAAGATGACTGATTCAGACTTGGCAACTGGTGCAGTTAAACGATTTAATTCTAAACGTAGTTCACGTTCTTACATTCATAAATTTGCTATTAAAGATACTGTTTATGAAACATCAATTGCAGAACACCCAGAATTAGTTTATGACACAACTTCATGGAATAAAGTTTATCGATTAAATTTGTTTATCGACAATAATTTGCGCTACCCTGTGGGAATGTTATATGAAGATATTCCTGTGATGATGGCAGCTCATTTATTGGCTAACCATATTGATATTATTACTGATATTGTATACGAATGGCGTTGGCGTGAAGGTGATAGCAAATCTATCACTCAAAGTCGAGGTAATGATATTCAACATTATAAAGACCGATTGGAAATGCTAGAGTTAACGCGTTCATACATGAAAAAATATGGGGCAACTCAAAATGTTATGGATGCATTTGATCTGAAATTATTAACAACTGATATTCCGCTATCAATGCAAGATATTCGAGAATCGGAAGAAGATTACATATTAGAATTTCAAAAAATTACAGTCCTACTTATTAGAACGATTAATCCAGAATTATTTAAGCAATTATCAATTAAAAATCAAATTCAATATGCTGCTGTGTTACAGGGGAATATTAAAGACTTAAAAAAATATAGTTATCGTCGTAGAAATATTGGAAAAATTGTTGAAAAAAATAATCGCTATCAATATGAAGATCCGGCTATCTCTTTAGATGTTGCTAAAGCGGTTGATGTGGGACAATCACAAAAATTCGAACAACGAATCTTAAATGTTTTTTCTGATGAAATGACAAGTGAGATAGTTATTAAGGGTTGGTTGCAACTCAATCAATTGAAAGTTACAAAAAAATTAGACGAAAAATTTACGGTTAATTTGATTAACATTATAAATGGGAAAGAAATGCCAATTACGTTTGAACGAGAAACCGTCAAGCGTCGTCGTCATTTATTTAAGCACCGTAACTATCGTTATTTTAGAATGTCATTTGATCAACAAGAGGCATACAAAATATTAGGAAACGGCATTTGGAAAATACAAGTTAATTATCAAGTTAAAAATATTAATGTGACGGAATTTTTAGCTAATCCTAAGCGTAAATTTATAAGTAATATTTTTTCTGGTAATGATTATCAAATTAAAACTGATTTTAGTTTTGACTGGGCATTAGCTTTTAATGCGATGACTTTGACAGCAAATGAAATAAAGACGGAAAAAAATGTTCAAGCTAATCTAATTCAAGATATTAGTGTGAATGATAGTAAATTAGTGGTCTCTACATGGTTAAATAATCCTGAAAGTACGAAGTTAATTGTTACTGAAAATAGTGATGATGAAATTGCGCCTCAAATTAGTGGACAAAAAATAAATGTTAGTGAACATCAAGTGAAATTTGAATTCTCAATAACTGAAGTAGCCGAGTTAAGTTCTGTAACACAAAAAAGACTCCAGTTAATTGATGAAAAAGAATTGAAATTAAGCTATGAGTTTGAACATGTTGATAAACCGCAAGAATATGAAATAGCACAATATAGTTTACTCGTTCAAAAGAATATGAAGGAAATGATTGGACTAAATATCGCACCACATTTTTCAAAACTAATGGATGTCCAGTGGTTAGATAATAGTCGGCTACGATTAATCGCTGAAAATACATTGTTTCAAAGTTCAGCAGAAAAAATTGTTTTACGTGTAATCGATCAAGAGGAACAATATAAATATCAATTTAATGACGTTACTGTCGATGATAACGGTCAAATAATCGTTAATTTGAATTTAATTAATGAACAACAAGACAGTTTCATTAAGGCAGCAAAATATAATCTTTATCTTGATTTTTATAGTGCTGACCAAGTTGTTCGTTCGCAAATTACAACTGAACCAGAACGTGTAGAAACGCTAGAAAGTCGTACAAATCATTTAGCAAGAACATCATTATACGAAACAAAAAACAATTTTTTGGTTTTAAACCAAAAATTATCGTGGGATAAGCAGGACGCAACCAAACGAAAACGGGCAATTAACTTCTCACTATATTACCCGCTACAACGTTTATTACCTTTAAAGAAGAAAACGATTGTCTTTGATAGTTATTGGGGCGCTTATTTCAATGGTAATGAAAAAGCCATTTATGATTATGTCCAAGAAAACATGCCAGATTATGAATGTGTCTGGTTATTCAAGGATCCGAATACAACAATAACCGGCAATGGTAAACGAGTTCGCTACTTCAGTAAAAAGTATTGGTATTACATGGCGCGAGCTAAGTATTTTATTGAAAATACTAACCTCCCTAACCAATATGCAAAACGAAAAGGACAAGTTGAAGTTCAATCGTTACATGGAACCTTCATGAAAACGATGGGATTTGATGAACCTTATTTCAAAGATGGTTCAAAAGGACGTCAGAATAATTTCATGAAACGAATTAAGCGTTGGGATTATCTTGTTTCACCTTCGCCATATATGGATGAAACAGCTAGTCACGCATTTAATTTTGAAAAAGAGGTTGTTCACTCTGGCTTCCCAAGAAATGATGTACTTTATAAAAAGAATAATGAAACTGATATCCTTAAAATTAAAGAATCTATTGGCATGCCATTGGATAAAAAGGTCGTATTATATGCACCAACCTACCGAAATAAAGACGGATTTGATTTTGAGTTAGATATTAAACAAATGCAAGCTAAATTGAGTGACGAATATGTGTTATTGGTAAGGCTACATTATTTCGTTGCCAATAAAATTGATCTAACTGAATTTGAAGGATTTACTTTTGATGTGTCTAATTATCCAACAGTTGAAGATTTATATTTAATTGCGGATACGTTAATTACTGATTATAGTTCAGTAATGTTTGATTACGCACATCTTAAACGACCAATGATTTTCTTTGCATATGATTTAAAAGATTATACAGAAGATACACGAGGTGTTTATCTCGATTATAATGGTACGGTTCCAGGACCAATTGTGGATACAACGGCAAAAATAATTGACGAATTAAGCGATTTTAATCATCTACAGACAACCTACGCGCAACAATTGATTGAATTTTATGATAAATTTTGTACGTATGGTCGTCAAGGGGATGCTTCAAAGCAAGTTTTTGAAGCAATGATTAGCGATCACTTATTACCACAAGAACCAAGCGTTCAAGTAATTAGAAATAAAATTAAAAAGATCGTTAAGTTTAATAAATGGTATCCAAAAGCATTTGGTATTATCGGTAAAATGTCAAAGAAAGATATTATTATATTTGAAAGTTTCTTTGGTCGTAAATATAGTGATAATCCAAAAGCTATCTATGAATACATGAAAGACCGTTACCCTAAATATAAGATGTACTGGAATGTGAACCAGGATTATGTTGCTTATTTTAAAGAAAATCATATTCCCTATGTGACACGATTCTCATTTAAAGGTATTTTCAAACAAGCTCGAGCAAAATATTGGTTTACGAATGTTCGTCGACCATTATGGTGGGTTAAACCTGAAGGTACAACAATTGTTCAGACATGGCATGGTACGCCATTAAAAACGATTGGTGTTGACGTAAATACAGGGTCAATGCCTGGCGTTGATGCTGCTAAATATCATAGCCAAGTTACAAAAGATTCTGATCGTTGGGATTATTCTGTTACGCCAAATGAATATTCGTCAGATATTTTCAGACGTGCATTCCGTTTGAACCGTAACCAAATGATTAATTCTGGCTATCCTAGAAATGATATTTTAACGAATTATACACAGACAGATATCAATCGTATTAAAGCAAGTTTAGAAATTAATCCAAACAAAAAAGTTATTCTATATGCACCTACTTGGAGAGATAATGAATACGTTAAAGCTGATTATTTCACGGCTAAGTTACATCTTGATTTAGATAAGATGAAAGCAGAACTTGGCGATGATATTATCGTTCTTGTTAGAACGCATTATTTAATTGCTAACTCATTAGATTTAACTGATTATGAAGGCTTTGCGCTGAACGTTGCTGATTATGAAGATATTAATGATTTATATCTTATTAGTGATCTGTTGATTACAGATTATTCATCTGTTTTCTTTGATTTTGCAGCGTTAAAACGTCCTATTATTTTCTTTGCATATGATTTAGATGAGTATGCAAATGATATTCGTGGTTTTTACTTTGACTACGAAAAAGAAGTACCAGGACCAATCGTTAAGGATACAGATGCTGTCATTACTGAGATTAAACGAGCATTTGCAACGGATGAACGCCATCACAATTATGATCAATTTGTAGCGACTTATAATGCTTGGGATGATGGACATGCAACTGAACGGTTAGTTGATTTTGTCATGAATGGACGCGTTTATGAAGCTCAAGAAACAGTAGTTGAAGAAACGACCGTCCATGTTCAAGATGGTGCTGAAGTTTGGTCAAAGGTTTATGGATCTAAAAATTATAAATTTGTAAAAAATATTGATGCCAGAGTTACAAATGAAGGTATCGTGAATAAAACGGGTTATTTAATTGATCCTATTCAAAAAAATAAAGTCGGTTCGACATTACTGTTTATCACGATGAGTGATGGGACAACCGGTTGGATTGATAAAAGTGAAGTAATCAATTAAGCAGTTTAAAGACGCCATTTGGCGTCTTTTTTTTGAATTAATTTATCGTTCAATAATGAGGATAAGTGAAACGCTATAATTGTTAGACAGGTTACGGTATAATGAAATTACTATACATAAATTAAAGGAGAACCATATCGATGCTTGATAGATTAAAAAAGTCTAAATTGATGTTTTGGTCACTTGAATTATTAATCGTTGCCTCGTTAATTTGGATGTGTACAAAAATAAGTTTTATTTTTAGTCCAATAGGAACGTTTATTTCCACATTATTTATTCCGATTATTATATCTGGGTTTTTATTTTATTTATTTAATCCGGTCGTTAAATTTTTAATGAAAATAAAAATCAAAAAATTCAAATTTTCTCGAACGTTGTCAGTTGCCATTCTATTTGTATTCCTAGCAATTCTTTTAGTTGCCTTAATAGGGTACCTGATTCCGAGAGTAGTCAGTCAGCTAAGTCAATTGGTGGTTAACCTACCAGATTATGCAAATGCAGTTAGTGAGTCGTCAAAAGATACGTTTAATCATTTAAATAAATATGCTTGGTTTAAAGAAATTGATTTTACTAGCTATTTAAACCAGTTTGAAAATTCTATTGGGACCTACTTCAAATCAATTGCAACCAATTTGACGAACTCGATAGGATCAATGATTGGGGTTGTAACGAGTGTGACAGTTGTTGCACTGACAGTACCTGTGATGTTGTTCTATATGTTAAAAGATGGTCAAAAACTAGTCCCAACGCTTAAAAAACTTGTTCCAGAAAAACATGGGGATGAGCTCGTTGAGTTACTTGACCGCATGGGTGATACAATTTCAGCGTACATTGGTGGACAAGCTATTGAATGTATTTTCGTTGGGGTATTTACCGCTATTGGTTATTCAATTATTGGTATGCCGTATATTTTGTTACTAGGAGTTGTGGCTGGCCTTGCTAATATTATTCCTTATATTGGACCCTATATTGGTATTTTCCCAGCACTGATTATTGCGGTAACACAGTCTACTCAAATGGTTATTTTTGTCGTGATTGTTGTGTTAATTGTCCAACAAATTGATGGTAATTTTGTCTATCCTAATGTTATAGGCAAATCATTAAATATACATCCATTGACGATTATTGTATTATTACTAGTAGCTGGTAACATTGCTGGGCTTCTAGGAATGATTTTAGGAATTCCCTTATATGCTGTTGTAAAAGTTGTTATTAAATACTTTTACGATATTAGACAATTGCAGGAAAAATAAGACAGTCATAACAGTTTATGATAAAATAAATTATTATTGATAACGACGGAGGAGCAAAAACATGAAAAAAATAATTACTTATGGAACATTCGATTTATTACACAAGGGTCATGTACGTATTTTACAACGCGCTAAAGCAATGGGCGACCATTTAACAGTTTGTATTTCAACAGATGAATTTAACGCAATTAAAGGGAAAAAGGCTTACACATCATATGAAGATCGTAAGTTCATTTTAGAAGCAATTAAGTACGTAGATGAAGTGATTCCAGAAACTGAATGGGACCAAAAAATTAGTGACGTCGTCGATAATCAGATTGATACATTTGTGATGGGTGATGATTGGGCAGGTAAGTTTGACTTTTTAAGCGATTACTGTGAAGTTATTTACTTACCAAGAACAGATGGTATTTCAACAACAAAAATTAAAAAAGATTTAGGGATGAACTTGTAAAATATTTTATTATTTTATCTTTTGTAGTAAGGAGAACAAAATAATGAATGAAATTAAAAAAATAGTCCAAAAAGTGGTTAAGCGGATTGGTCGCCAAATTTTAATAACGTTAAATGATTTTACAATTAAATTTTCAATTAAAAAACACCAAGTTGTCTTTGAAAGCTTTAATGGGCGCGATGTTAACGATAACCCGATGGCCATTTACAAGCAGACTAGACGAGATCTTGGTGAAGAAAATGCGAAGCTTTTATATTTTAGCGTTAAACCAAGCATGTACACTAAATTAAAAGAACAATATCCGGAAATTAATTTAATTAAACGCTTTGGATTTTCTTGGACTATCAAAATGGCGAGGGCTGAATTTTGGGTCTTTAATTCAAGATTACCTATTTGGTGGAAAAAGAATCCGAAGACTACATATATACAAACATGGCACGGGACACCGTTGAAACATTTAGGAATGGATATTGAAAATGTTTCAATGCCAGGTACAACGACAGCGTTATACCATGCTAATTTTAAAGTGGAAACAGCACGTTGGGATTATTTAATAGCGCCTAATCATTATTCAAAGCAAATTTTTGAAAGTGCATTTGCTTTTAAAAATAAATCCTTGGATATTGGATACCCAAGGAATGACATTTTATATGCGGATAATAATGAAAAAGATATTAGAGCTTTAAAGAAAACGTATCTTGGTAATGAAGATGCTAAAGTGGTTCTTTATGCGCCAACATGGCGTGATGATAGCTTTTATACTCAGGGTGTTTATAAATTCGAAATGGCTTTTTCATTCGAATCATTCTTTCAACATGTATCAGACGATACTATTTTAATTATGCGGCCTCATTATTTAGTTAAGAATAGTATTAATATCGAAGGATTTGAAGATCGTGTTAAAATAATGGCAGATGAAAATATTACTGAATTATATTTAATGAGTGATATGATGATTACGGATTATTCGTCAGTGATGTTTGATTTTGCTAATTTGAATCGACCAATGATGTTTTATTGTTATGATTTAGAACATTATCGGGATGAACTACGCGGCTTTTATATCAACTTTGAGATGGAAGCGCCAGGACCAATCGTAGAAAAAGAACCAGATTTCTATAAACAATTGGATGTCTATACGCAAAATGGTGATTATCCTGGTTACGAAAAACAATTTAAAGATTTTCAAAATAAATTTATTGAATGGGATAATGGAAAAGCTTCTCAAAAAGTTTCTGACATTATCTTAGGTAAGTAAGCATATTCTCCTTTTGGGAGGATATGCTTTTTATTTTTTAAAATATAAATACTGATAACATCGGATAAGATGTTAATTTTTAGTGATTAATGGTAGAATTGTATAAGCGTAAGTGTATACATGTTATTATTGAGAATTAAAATAACTGAATGATTAATGGTGATAAAATGGAAGATTATAAAATTCGATTAGAGTATGTTACAAAAGGTATAACAAGTAAAAAAAATCGAAAAATTGATAAAGATTCGAAAGATATTTATTGGGCTTTAAGGGGCATCTCGTTTGATATTTATCGTGGTGAATTTTTTGGTATTATTGGCATGGGTGGCTCAGGGAAAGCAACGTTATCTGACATTCTAGCCGGTAAAGCCAAACAAACAACGGGTTTTCTAACGATGGCCGGTCACACGACGATTGTATCATATGAGACACAATTAAAACGCGATAAAACGGCTGTGCAAAATATTCAAGAAGCAATTACTGATTCTAAGATTGATTACAAAAATAGTGATCAAACTTTGAATAATGTTTTAAATTTTGCTGACTTAGGGGTATTAAAAGAAAGTAAAATTGAAGATTACTCTCCCGATATGCGTGCGCGAGTTGAGTTAGCAATGGCCTTCTTCATTGAACCTGATATTATTATTTTAGATGGTATTCTATCAGCATTAGATGATATTTTTTATCAAAAAACGGTTGATAAAATTAAAAGCCTACAAACAGAGGGCAAAACTTTTGTACTTGCTAGTCAAGATTTACAACAAATGGAGTTCTTAACAGACAGAATTGCCTGGATTCAAAACGGTCAACTGATGGATATCGGTGAGTCTGAAAAAGTCGTTATGAGTTATTTAGATTTTGTTGCTTGGTACGATAGTTTGACTGATGAGAAACGAAGTGAGTACGATAAACAACGTGATTCAGAACGTAAATCATTTAGTGTAGAGACCTTATATACACAATATAAAAAAACGCATTTTGATCCTGATATGCCTCGATCAATTGAGTTGCGTCGTAGAGATGCCTTTTATAACGGACAAGCATTTGACGATACAAAATATTTTTTAAAAAAGAAAAATGGTAAAAAGCACGGTAAACTAGCTTTGATGGTTATTGGTATTTTGATTTTAGCAGTGATAGGAACAGTTTCTGCCAAGTATGTTCAAATGAACAATGACAAGCAAGAATCGAGTTCAATCGCCCAACGTCAGAAGTCTGTAAGTGAATCAAAAAAAATAGCAATTTCAAGCTCAATTAGTAGAGCTGATGTCTCTAAAAAAGTGGTGGCATCTTCTAAATCTAAATCAGCTAAAGCTGCTTCAAGCAAGTCAGCCAAACGGTCTGCTGAAAAAAAGCGGCAGAATGAGTCGCTTGCTAAAGCTAAGGCAGAAAGTGAATCCGTTCTAGCTAGAGAGTCATCTGAAAGGGTGGCTAGTTCTGAGTCAGCAGCAAAAGAAAGTAGTGAAAAGAAGGAAAGTAGTGAAAAGAAAGAAAGTATCAGTAAAATTAGTACGAAGATGTTTGAGGTAGGTAGTGGGGATAGTTTATCAAGTATCGCGACTGCCAATGATACAACCAGTGATCAATTGATGGACATCAATGAATTATCATCAAATCTTTTGCATGTAGGACAAAAAATAAAAGTACCTAAATAAATGTGAGTTAACTCGGAGGAAGTTATGAAATTAAGAACGAAAGTAATTATTGGTATAGTTGCAGTTGTGTGTATCGGTGGTGGGACGATATTAGCTAGTACGAAGGCTGGTCATGACGTCGTTGAGTGGGTTGCTACTCGTGGGTCATCTGACCAACAAAAAAAGGAGTACGCTGAACAACAAAAATTAGCTGAATCGAAATATGGTAAGAGTAAGTCTAGTGAAAAATCAAAACCAAAATCAAAAAAGAAGAAAACTGAAAAGAAAAAATCTGTGTCTAAAAAAAGTAAATCAACGTCGTCTTCGTCGTCAAGTTCTAATATTGATACGGATACGATAACTGTTGTTTATGGTGATTCATTGTCATCTATTGCGTTAAGCCATGATATGACAGTGAAGGAACTAATTGCATTAAATGACATGGAAAATACAACATTAAGACCTGGGCAAACGCTTAAGGTCGTTGCTGGAAGTGGAAAAAGTATAGATACTACATCTTCAGATACAACAGGCACAGATAATACAAGTTCTGATAATACTACTTCAGACAACACAACAAGTTCATACTCTAATGACGATACAACTTCAGATAGTACAAGTACAGCAAGTTCATACTCTAATGCTGATACAAGCTCAGATAGTACAACAAGTTCAGATACTTCTAGTACCGATAACACAACAAGATCATATTCTAGTTCAACATCAGATACAACTAGTTCAACGAGCTCAACTAGTGATGAGACAACTAGCAATTAGCAATCGGATTTCTGCATGTTAATAGGTGTATAATATCCGTAGGTTAAAAAATAAAGACAAATGAATTGGAGCGGATGAGTAAATGAGTTCAGACCCTGGTCACGAACTGCTGTTGCAGCTGTTATTATTAGTCATTTTGACATTAGTGAATGCCTATTTTTCAGCTGCAGAATTAGCAGTAGTTTCAGTAAATCGTAATAAAATTGAGGCAGAGGCGAAAGCTGGAGATAAAGGTGCAATAAGAATTCTTGGTATATTAAATAATTCGACATCATTTTTATCAACTATCCAGATTAGTATTACTTTTGCCGGGTTCTTGTCTTCAGCTTTTGCAGCAACATCTTTGGCTAAATATGTTGAACCATTGTTTGGGAGTGCTGTGTGGGCACATGATGTTGCAGTAGTTATCGTTACGTTGATTTTATCTTATTTTTCATTAGTTTTAGGAGAATTATATCCTAAACAATTGGCACTACAGATGCCAGACAAAATTGCCAGAGCAACGACTGGGCCTATTCAACTTATTGCGATTGTTTTCAAACCATTTAACTGGTTGTTATCAATTTCAATCCGTGCATTAGAAAAAATAACACCAATTAAGTTTAATAAAAATAATATTGAGGTTATTAGTCGACAAGAAATTGTTCATATGATTCAAACTGGTGAAGAGCGTGGTGCTATTGATTCAGATGAATATGAAATGATGGAAGGCGTTATTTCGTTACATACGAAATTCGCTCGTGAAGTTATGGTCGCTAGAACTGATGCTTTTATGATTGATTTACAAAACGATAATGATCGTAATATTGATGCTATTTTAAATCAACCTTATTCTCGTGTACCCGTTTATAGTGATGATAAAGATAACGTCGTTGGCGTTGTTCATATCAAAAATTTGCTTAAAGCTGCTAGAGCAAAAGGGTTCGATAGAATTAGTTTACGTCAAATTATGCAAGAGCCCATGTTTATTCCAGAAACGATGGCTGTTGATGATTTGTTATTCGAAATGAAGAAAACACACACTCAATTAGCTATTTTATTGGATGAATATGGCGGTGTTGTTGGACTTGCCACAATTGAAGATTTAATTGAAGAGATTGTTGGCGATATCGACGATGAGTCAGATAGCCCTGATGATACATTGAGAAAAATTAATGCACATGAATATATCGTACAAGGTCGAATGACACTTGACGATTTTAATGATGAATTTAATTGTGATATCAACGTTAAAGACGTAGACACAATTGCGGGATTCGTCTTAACTGAATTAGGTCGAATTCCCGGTAATAATGAACAACTACAGATTACACTTCACAATGGTATACTTCTCGAAACGGAAAAAATGGACGGTTCTCGATTAGTGGAATTGAAAGTTATGATTCCCGAAACACGGTTAAAAGATACTTTAAAGAGTAAAGAATAAAATATGGGATGATAAGGTCAATAGAACTCTAATAAGTTCCATTGACCTTATCATTTTTTACGTCGAAGTTCATTATCATTTATGATAAACTATGAGTAATATGTTTTAGAGAGGACAAAAAATGAATACAGAAGAATTAGAGACTCAAGTAAAAAAACGCCGAACATTTGCGATTATTTCTCATCCCGATGCTGGTAAAACAACCATTACAGAACAATTACTTTTATTCGGTGGGGTTGTCCGTTCTGCCGGAACAGTTAAGGGTAAAAAATCTGGTACTTTTGCAAAATCTGATTGGATGGAAATTGAAAAGAAACGTGGTATTTCTGTTACTAGTTCAGTTATGCAATTTGATTACGCCGATAAGCGGGTTAATATTTTAGATACACCTGGGCATGAGGATTTCTCGGAAGATACCTACCGAACATTAATGGCCGTAGATTCTGCAGTCATGGTTATTGATTCTGCAAAAGGAATTGAACCACAAACAAAGAAATTATTTAAAATTTGTAAAATGCGTGGCATTCCTATTTTCACATTCATCAATAAGATGGATCGTGATGGACGTGAGCCACTTGATTTAATGGCTGAACTCGAAGAGGTCTTGGGCGTTGAATCATACCCAATGAACTGGCCAATTGGTATGGGTAAAGGCTTAAAGGGATTATACGATATCTACAACCATCGTATTGAACTTTACCAAAAAGAAGATAAAGGCATGGACTACGTTGATTTAAATGACGCCGGTGAGATTGAAGGCGACCATCCTTTAAAAGAAGATAGTATCTATCAAGAAGTGCTAGATGAAATTGAATTATTGGGCGATGCTGGTAATACCTTTGATGAAGCAAAAATCGCAACAGGGGATTTAACGCCGGTTTTCTTTGGATCAGCATTAACTAACTTTGGTGTAAAAACGTTCTTAGATATTTATTTGAACTATGCACCAGCACCACAAGAACATAAAACGATTGAAGAAACAACGATACAACCAACAAATGAACATTTTTCTGGGTTTGTTTTCAAAATTCAAGCAAATATGAATCCTAATCATCGTGATCGAATTGCGTTTATTCGAATTTGTTCAGGTGAATTTGAACGTGGGATGGATGTTAAATTAGCAAGAACTGAAAAGAAAATGCGTTTATCTAATTCAACCCAATTTATGGCAGATTCTCGTGAAGTTTTAGAATCAGCTGTAGCTGGCGATATTATTGGATTATATGATACTGGTAATTTCCAAATTGGCGATACAATCAGTAACATGAAGAAACCAATTACCTTTGAAAAATTACCTCAATTTACGCCTGAATTATTCATGAGCGTTAATGCTAAAAATGTAATGAAACAAAAATCATTCCATAAGGGTATTCAACAGTTGGTTCAAGAAGGTGCTGTTCAATTATATAGAAGTTACAACACGGGTGACTATATTCTGGGTGCCGTTGGTCAACTTCAATTTGAAGTCTTCCAATTCAGAATGTTAAATGAATATAATTCAGAAGTTATCATGACACCAATGGGTTCTAAAACAGCTCGCTGGATTGATCCAGAACAATTGGATGAAAAGATGTCAAGTTCACGTAACTTACTTGTTAAAGATCGACAAGACTTACCGTTGTTCTTGTTTGAAAATGCATTCGCAGAACGCTGGTTTGCTGACAAATATCCAAACGTTACATTAACATCAAAACTATAAACGAAAAGAGGTATACCAATTGGTATACCTCTTTTTTGAGTGCTTATTAATTTAATGAGTAAGGCATTTTGATGTAAGTTTCATCAATAAAACCACCATCTTTTAATTCAAACCAAACATCATTACTTGATGATAACTGACTGATTAAAGTAACTTGTGTATTGTCAGCTAAAACTCGTAATTTTTTACCATAAGGTTTAGTGTAAATAGTTACAGATTTATTAGGAATGTAATCAATTGAAGCAGAGTGATTGATTATTTTTTTAGTAAATTCATTGGTGTCATTGTCGGGTAATAAAGCATATTTGGGTTGAATAATCATTTTTACATTAGAAGTACTTTCTAACCATTGATTGCCACCTATGCTGTACCAAATAGTTCCCAAATTCGTTTCGATTTTTTCAAATACTTGTAAAATAACGCCAGCAGGTAAGAAGGCGGGATAGGAGTTACCCTCGGGTAAGTCATAAGGACGTACGCGTTTTGTAATCTGGATGTATGCGTCAATTTGATCGACGGTTTTCCAATTGATGTTGCGATAATAATAGTAGATGGTTTGTTGTTCATTTGTGAAAGTACCATAACTAGTTTTTGAGGCACGCAATAAATTGAACCCTGGAATATTGACAGGGTCATAAGTGAAAGGGTCATTCAAATGGCCACGTAGTAAAGTGGGTGAGCCGATTAAGTAGCCACCATCAATATCTTGATTATAAATCCAAACGGCAGCGCCATGTTTCTTTTCATAGCTTAAAATAATAGCACCATAGTTGGTTACAAAAGTACTTGTGAATCCCGAAATGCCAACTAGATTATAATCATTGATTGGTTCAAATTGAAGTCTTAAATCGCTACCTATAGTGCCACTGATAATTTGCGGACGAGATAGATTATTATTATTTTGGTCTTTATAGTAAACAATCATTGTGGCATCTGAAACAGATGTTGGTAGAAAAGTTTTTTCTTCAATGACTTCATGTTTCTTTTGTTTTGGTGCCTTATATTTTTTTGTTGATTCAGAATTGAATACAAATTGTATATCGGAAGTGGAAGTAGGTTGGTCATTTTTTGTAAAAACAGACAACATATTCCGGAAGAAATCTCTTAAGGCGATTTTAATCAGCTCCATTCATAATCTAATATCATAATTATAACCTAAAAAGATTAATTATTGGGGAAAAGTGTTTGAAATATCGTTTATTTATTTAAAAGAATGAATAAAATAAAAAAAGATGCAGACTCAGAAAAAATTATCTGAGTCTGCATCTTTAGTTTAGCCTTTACTTTTCAACGTTAGAGTCGGAATCTTTAACATCAGTAGTTGTATCGGCTGATATCTTAATTTCATCTTTTTCAATTTTTGCAGCTAATTTTGTTACATCAGGATTATCAAGGTAGAAGTCAGCTATTTGATCTTCAATCTGTTCCTGGATAACACGTCTTAGTGGACGAGCACCCATTGCGGGATTGTAGCCTAAATCAACTAATTTTTCTTCAACCCGATTTGTAACGTGAAGTTCTAAGTTTTGATTTTTAAGAACTTTATTAACGTCATCAAGCATGATACTTACGATTGAAACTAAGTTTTCTTTACTTAATGAGTTAAATTCAACGATGTCATCAAAACGGTTTAAAAATTCAGGACGGAAGTAATTTGATAGTTTATCAATGATGGCATGGGTTGCACCAGTTGACGTTGCACCAAAGCCAACATTTGCTTCAGCATCAGCACTACCAGCGTTAGATGTCATAATGATAATCGTATCTTTGAAACTTACCACGCGACCTTGTGAATCTGTTAAACGGCCATCTTCAAGAATCTGCAAGAACATATGCATAACATCAGGATGTGCTTTTTCAACTTCATCTAACAAGATTAAACTGTATGGATTACGACGAACTTGTTCAGTTAATTGACCAGCTTCTTCATAACCAACATAGCCAGGAGGGGAACCAATCAATTTAGAAACTGAATGGTTCTCCATGTACTCACTCATATCGAAACGAATCATTGATTCTTTTGTTCCAAATAATTCTTTTGATAATTGTTTAGCAAGTTCTGTTTTACCAATTCCAGTTGGTCCAACAAACAAGAATGATCCGATAGGACGCCCAGATTTATTGAATCCAATCCGGTTACGGCGGATGGCGCGGGCCACTTTATCAATGGCGTCATCTTGGCCAATGACATTAGCTTGAAGGGAAGTGGCTAAATTTTTCAATTGTTGTTGCTCTTTTTCCTTTAGTTCGCCTACAGGAATCCCTGTTTTTTCTTCAATAATTTGTTCCATTTCTTTTTCGGTTACAATTGGTAATTCATCAGAATCAGTATTACTATCTTGTAATTCTTTGAATTTTGCGACTTGATCGCGATAGTAGGCTGCTTTTTCATAATCTTCGTCGGTTAGTGCAGCTTGTTTTTGAGTTTCAGCGTTTTTAATTTTTTCTGCAACTAATTTGGGATCAATAGCTTTAATGGTTAAATTCATTTTTGACCCAGATTCATCAAGTAAATCGATGGCTTTATCTGGTAAAAAACGATCTTGAATGTAACGGTCAGAGAGAGAAGCAGCAGCTTCAATTGCTTCATCACTATAATGAACATGATGGTAAGCTTCGTATTTCTTTTGAATACCTTTTAAAATGACGATTGACTCTTCGACACTAGGTTCATCAACTTGGATAGGCTGTAAACGACGTGCAAGCGCAGCATCTTTTTCGATTTGACGATATTCATTTAGAGTTGTTGCGCCAACGAGTTGTAATTCGCCTCGAGCAAGAGCTGGTTTTAGAACGTTACCGGCATCCATACCACCTTCAGCATTACCAGCGCCTACAATTTCATGAATTTCATCAATGAATAGAATGATAGACTTATCATTTTTAAGTTCCTTCATTAATTGTTGCATTCGTTCTTCGAACTGACCACGAATACCCGTTCCTTGAACTAATGAAACAACATCTAATCGAATAACTTGTTTGTTTAAAAGTTTTTGAGGAACAGCTGAATCAACAATTTTTTGAGCTAATCCTTCAACGACTGCTGTTTTACCAACACCAGCTTCGCCGATTAGAACAGGATTATTTTTTGTCCGACGATTCAAAATTTCAATGATTTGATTAATTTCTTGATCGCGACCAATGACCGGGTCAATATTTCCTGCCCGTGCCTCATCGGTTAAATTAAGACCGAATTGACCAAGGATTGTATCCTTACCATTATTTTTATTAGCGCCACCATTTCTACCAGCTTGGGTAGGAGGTGTCTGCTCTTTTCTTTGTGAACTATTATTTTGACTATTTGGTGCAATCGCATTAAATAAATCATCAAGGTTACCAAAGCTAAATGGATCTTGTTGATTATTACGGATTTGACCATTACTTAAACGCTCTTGTTCATCTTTTAGTAATCGATAACAATTTTGACATAAATCGTATTCTTGATGTTGACCATTTAAGTTAGTTGATAAGTGTATTGTCGCTGGATTGATTTGACAATTTTGACAGATCATATGTGTCACAACCTTTCATATTTCGTTCGTATAGTTTAGTTTATCTAAGATCAAAAACATGTTGACCATCTTTGACCTTCGATGAATAGTATACAAAATATGGAAAAATTCTGCAAGCAATTAGAACTCCTTTTTTACATTTTATGGAGGCTAATCTATAATGAATTTAGTATAGTAGATTTTAGTGAAAAGAGGTTTGAAAATGAGCGAAGATTATAAAGCAAAAATTGATGCATTGATTGCTGGTGAAATAGAGACAATAACAATCAACCCAGATGAATTTATGGCGTTTCAACTTGTTTGGCAAAAAGAAAAATTACGTAAGGCAATCGTTGGTAATGCGCAAAGAGAAGGTCAAATTATTTACAAATATGTTAGTTTGAAAAACTAAAGACTTGTATCATTTTTTAAATAATGGTATTATTTGTCTCTAAAGACTAATGTGTTTAATTTATTAATGAAAACGTGTTCTTTGCTTTTGTTAGTGGGTTATGCATTTTTCTAAAATAAAAAAATATAGAACATCAAGGAGATAATTAATTATGGAAAAGAAAGACTTTCACGTAATCGCAGAAACAGGTATCCACGCGCGTCCAGCTACATTATTGGTACAAGCAGCAAGCAAATTTACTGCTGACGTTGCTTTGGTTTACGGAGAAAAATCAGTAAACTTGAAATCAATCATGGGCGTTATGTCATTAGGCGTTGGTCAAAATGCTGATGTAACAATCACTGCTGATGGCGCTGACGAAACAGATGCAATCGCAGCTATTACAGAAACAATGACGAAAGAAGGACTTGCTGAATAATGTCGAAAATGCTAAAAGGGATTGCTGCTAGTGATGGTATTGCCATTGCTAAAGCATATATGTTAGTTCAACCCGATTTGTCATTCTCGCAAGTAAGCATTGAAGATCCAGAGTCAGAAATCAAACGCCTTGATGCTGCTGTTGCAGCATCAAGTGAAGATTTGAAACTAATCAAACAAAAAGCTGCAGAAAACCTCGGCGCAGAAGAAGCCGAGGTTTTTGAAGCTCATTTGACAATCCTTTCAGATCCTGAACTTATGGGCAACATTGGCGATAAAATCAAAAATGATAAGGTCAACGCTGAAGCAGCATTGAAGGATGTCACAGATATGTTCATTTCAATGTTTGAAGATATGACTGATAATGCTTATATGCAAGAACGTGCAGGCGATATTCGTGATGTTACGAAACGTGTAATGAGTCATTTATTAGGAGTTACAATTCCTAATCCTGCTCTTATCGATCAAGAAGTTGTGGTCGTTGCACATGATTTAACACCATCGGATACAGCCCAATTAAATCGTAAATTTGTTAAAGGATTTATTACTGATGTTGGTGGACGTACTTCTCATTCTGCTATTATGTCTCGTACGCTTGAAATTCCTGCTGTTGTAGGCGCTGGTGATCCAACGACTGCAATCTCAGAAGGTGATATGGTTATTGTTGATGGTATCAATGGTGACGGAATTATCAATCCTACTGCTGAAGAAATTTCAACATATGAAGCAAAAGCAAAAGCTTTTTCTGATCAAAAAGCTGAATGGGAAGAACTAAAAGACGCTAAAACAGTTACTGCTGATGGCGTACATTTTGATTTAGCTGCTAATATCGGTACACCTAAGGATGTTGAGGGTGCAGTAGATAATGGTGCTGAAGCAGTTGGTTTATTCCGTTCAGAATTCTTATACATGGATGCTAGTGAATTACCTTCAGAAGATGATCAATTTAAAGCTTATAAAGCTGCAGTTGAAGGTATGAATGGTAAACAAGTAGTTGTAAGAACAATGGATATTGGAGGCGATAAGGAATTACCTTACTTGCCATTACCAGAGGAAATGAATCCGTTCTTAGGATATCGCGCAATCCGTATTAGTTTGGATCGTCAAGATATTTTCAGAACACAACTTCGTGCTCTACTTAGAGCTTCTCATTATGGACAATTAGCAATTATGTTCCCTATGATTGCAACTGTTGATGAATTTAAATCAGCAAAAGCTATCTATACTGAAGAACGTACTAAGTTAATTGACGCTGGTGTACCAGTAGCAGATAAACTTGAAGTCGGTATGATGATGGAAATTCCTGCTGCTGTTATGAACGGTGATCATTTGGCTAAGTATGCTGATTTCTTTAGTATTGGTACAAATGATTTAATTCAATATTCAATGGCTGCTGATCGAGGTAATGAACAAGTGTCATACCTTTACCAACCTTATAACCCATCAATTTTACGTTTGATTAAAATGGTAATTGATTCGGCTCATAAAGAAGGTAAGTGGGCAGGTATGTGTGGCGAAATGGCCGGCGATCAAATTGCCGTACCTATTTTAGCTGGAATGGGACTTGATGAATTCTCAATGAGTGCTTCGTCAATTCTTAAAACACGTAGTTTAATGAAAAAATTAGATACAACAAAAATGAAGGAATTAGCTGATAAAGCTGTTTCTGACTGTGAAACTAATGAAGAAGTTATTGCATTAGTTGAATCTTACATGAAATAAATTAAACACAAAAAAACTGGTAATTTCGATTATCAGTTTTTTTGTGTTTAATTGGGAATAGATGAGAATAGTCTACTTTTATTGCATAACGGGTGAGAAACCAATATAATTAAAACTATTATATTAGAATAGACAAGGGGACCTTATCGTGAATATTGGAATTTTTACAGATACATATTTTCCACAAGTGAGCGGTGTGGCGACTTCAATAAAAACACTAAGAAACGAGCTCGAAAAAGAGGGACATACCGTCTATATCTTTACGACGACTGACCCACATGTTGATAAGACAGTATATGAACGTAATATTTTTAGATTCTCTAGTATTCCATTTGTTTCTTTTACAGATAGAAGAATTGCTGTTAGAGGCTTATTTCAAGCTTACCAAGTGGCAAAAGAACTAAATTTAGACGTTATTCATACACAGACTGAATTTTCTATGGGCTGGATTGGTAAATTTGTTGCAAGAAATTTAAAAGTTCCTTGTTTACATACCTATCATACAATGTATGAAGATTATTTACATTACATTGCCAATGGTAAGTTATTGAAACCATACCATGTTAAGCAAATGACAAAAACATTTGCATTCCATATGAGCGGGATTATCGCACCAAGTACACGCGTTCAGACGTTGCTACAGAAGTATGGTGTGAAATCAGAAATACGAGTTATCCCTACAGGGGTAGACATTTCTCAATTTGAACAAATTGAAACAGAAGATTATCGTTCTAAATTAGACATTTCTGAAGATCAACCAGTCATGCTTGCGTTAAGTCGATTGGCATTTGAAAAGAATACACAAGAAATTATTGATGGTATGCCAGCGATAATTAAAAAAGTACCGAATGTTTTACTCTTGATTGTAGGGGATGGTCCGGCACGTGAAACCCTTGAAGAGCAAACAGAAAGTTTAAATTTAAAGGACAACGTCAGATTTATTGGTGAAGTTGATAATGATGAGGTATTCCATTTTTATCAGTTAGCAGATTTATTTGTGTCTGCATCAGTAACAGAATCTCAAGGATTGACGTTTATCGAAGCTTTAGCTGCTGGAACACCGGTTATTGCTAAAACGGGTAAATATACTGACGAGTTAATGGAAAAACCAGAAGTTGGTAAAACTTTTTCATCTGAAACTGAAATGGTGACTGATATTATTGATTACTTAAATAGATGTCATGAAGAAGTTGATCCAGAGCCAAGATTAGAAAAGTTAAAAGAAATTTCAGCGGCAACATTTGGATCAAAAGTTGCTGAATTTTACCAAGATGCTCAAATTCATTATGTTGAAATAGAAGAAGAGGATGACGAAATCAGTCATCTATAAACGAATTTATTTTCAAAGGAGTTTCAACCATGCTATTAATTAACATGTTTTCTGCGGCCAATTCGGTTAAAGGACAAGGGGTCGGTAGCGCATATACCGAAATGATGAAGTTGCTCAAAGAACGCTTTCCAACTGAATTCAAAATTAGTGTGAATAAATATAGTCGCTCAGATATTAGTCATTACCATACCATCAATTTTCCTTATTACCTTTCGACTTTTATGCCAGGTAGAGGTAAAAAAATTGGCTATGTCCATTTTTTACCAGAAACACTTGAGGGAAGTGTTAAAATTCCACAACCTTTTAAAGCCATTTTTTATTGGTATGTAATTGCTTTTTATAAACGAATGGATCATATTGTCGTGGTTAATCCAAGTTTTATTCCAAAACTTGAAGCGTTTAAGATTCCAAAAGAACGCGTCACGTATATTCCTAATTTTGTTTCAAAAAAAGTTTTTTATGAAAAAACCGTGGAAGAAAAACAAGCTTTTAGAGATGCGTTAGGTATTCCAGCCGATAAATTTGTTGTTTTTGGTGATGGTCAAGTTCAAGAAAGAAAAGGTGTGCCCGATTTTATTAAGTTAGCTAAGCAAAATCCTGATATCCAATTTATTTGGGCCGGTGGCTTTTCATTTGGTAAGTTAACTGACGGTTATGCTGAATTAAAAAAAGTAGTTGATAATCCGCCTAGTAATTTAACGTTTACTGGGATTATTGATCGAGAAGCTCTAGTAAATTATTACAATATTGCTAACCTTTTCTTACTGCCATCTTTCAATGAATTGTTTCCAATGTCAGTATTAGAAGCATTTAGTTGTGGGACACCTGTATTATTGCGCGATTTAGATCTTTATAAAGCGGTTATTGAGGGCTATTATGATGCCGCGACAGATGTTAATGGTATGCAAATTAAATTGAGAAAATTAAAAGAAGATCCCAATGCGTTATCAGTTTTGCATGACAAAGCAGATCAGGCATCAGCATACTATTCTGAGGATAGATTGGCTGAAATTTGGCATCAATTTTACTTGGACCAGAGCAAAGAGGGCTAAAAGATGACTCGAAAAAACATAGGTTTATTGACGTTAATGGTTATAATTGGGATGGGGATATTCGCTTATTCTTTAAAAAATGTATCAATTCAGTCGCTCGTTAAAGCTTTAGTTAATATTAATATATGGTGGTTATTAGTAGCAGTATTTTGTATCTGTATGTACTTTGTCATTGAAGCATTTGTTGTTCAACGGTTCATGATAGGGCAACATAAAAAATTTACATTTAAGAATGCAATTCGTATTCCACTGATTGAACAATTATTTAATGGAATCACACCTTTTTCAACAGGTGGACAACCTGCACAATTGTTTGCGATGGCTCAGTCAGGTGTGGACGCTGGTCGTGCAAGTTCCATTTTATTAATGAAATTTGTCGTTTACCAGGCAATGATTGTTATTAATTTTATTGTTTGTTTACTAATTGGGTTTCAATACATTCAAGATAAAGTTAATTATCTAATGGTATTCGTGATTTTTGGATTTGTGATTCATTTAGCTGTGATTACTGCTTTGTTAATGATCATGTATTGGTATGGATTCACTAAAAAATTAGTGTATGTTTGTATGCTAGTTGTTAAGTTATTCGTTAAAGGGGATCGTTTTGATCGCTGGAATACAAGTATTTATTCAAAAATTGAAAACTTCCATAAAGAGAGTTTACGTATGAAGAATGAAAAGAAAATGATTTTTCACGTTTTTGTATTAACATTCTTCCAACTCGCGTTTTACTATTTAATTCCATACTTTATTATGTTGTCATTGGGATACACATCAGTGAATGTGATTATGATTACAGCACTTCATGTGCTTATTGTCATGGTAATTTCACTTTTCCCAATTCCGGGGGGAACTGGTGGTGCAGAATATAGCTTCGCGATTGTCTTTTCTAGTTTCATGACCAGTCACAGTAAATTGATTTTAGCCATGTTGTTATGGCGTATTTTAACTTACTATGTTGGACTATTTGCGGGAATGTTTGCTTTAGTTGTTAAACCAGATAAGGTAGAAGAAGTTGGAATTGAAGATTAAATAAATGAAATATGATAGTAACCATTGCTGATGATAGATTTTCTATTATTGGCAATGGTTTTTTTTGTGTTTTATAAGGAGAAGAACGTGTTTCTTTAAGCAATACTAAAATCGCTAATCAGTTTATTACTATTCAAAATAACGACAAAAAAGCACTGTCAAATGACAATGCTTTTATTAGTTAGCTTTTCAAAATCGTTAAATATATTGTGATAAAGCGTCTTTAACTTGCTCTTTTGAATGATAACCGACGAGTGTATCAACAACTTCGCCATCTTTTTTAATCATTAATGTGGGAATTCCCATGATACCAAAATCGTCAGCTGTTTTAGGATTTTGGTCAACATCCATTTTAGCAAATTTAACCTTGTCACCTATTTCTTGTTCTAATTCCTCAATTGCTGGTGATTGCATTTTGCAAGGGCCACACCATGTTGCCCAAAAATCCGTCAATGTTATACCTGAATCTGTAACTGTTTTGAAATTTTCATCTGTAATTGCTTGTACCATTTGAATTCCTCCTTTATTTATTTGAATATAATATCAGAGGAAATATAATTAGCCTAAATATATGCTTACAAAAAGTAAGTATAAAGAAATAACGCCGTATTTTTATTTATTTTGTGTCATGTAGTCATTCAAACGTTCCATCCCAAGCACTAAATTCTCCATACTAGAAGCGTAACTTAAGCGAACGTAACCTTGACCAGAATCACCAAAAGCAGTTCCTGGAATTAAGGCAAGTTTATTATTAAAAGCTAGTTCTTTACAGAATGCCATAGAATCTTGGTTATATCCTGCAGGAATTTTTGCGAAAATATAAAAAGCGCCACTAGGTTGTGCCATTTCAAAATGCATTTTTTTCATTTCAGCCATAACGAAATCACGGCGTTTTTTATATTCAACATTCATTATGCGACCATCGTCTTTACCGTCACGTAAGGCAGCAATTCCAGCACGTTGAGAAACACTTGTTGCAGAGGTTACTAAGTATTGATGAACTTTTTTTAATTCATCAGTCATCGCTTTGGGAGCAAGCAAGAATCCAATGCGCCAGCCAGTCATGGCATGCGATTTTGATAAACCATTAATTAGGACAGTTTGGTCACGGATATATTTTGCAATTGAGACATGTTCATGATCATAAGTTAATTCACTATAAATTTCATCACTAATTGCCCATAATTTTTGCTTTCTAATTTCATCAGTTATCGCAATAACTTCATCTTCGGTCCAAGAAATACCAGTTGGATTACTTGGATTAATTAGGATAATACCTTTAATATTTTCATTTGGATTATCTTTAACAGCTTGATTAATCATCTCAGGTGTTAATCTAAAGTTATTATCACGTGTGTTGATAAAAATTGGTTTAACCCGATTTAAAGTAATCAGTGGCATATAGCCAGGGTAGAGTGGCGTTGGGACAAGAACGGCATCGCCGGGGTTGAAGATAGTCTGTAAGGCAGTTGCGATGGCTTCAGTTGCACCAACTGTAACTAGAATTTCAGATTGTGCATCATAAGTAACGTCATATTTTTCATTAAAAAATTCACTGGCAGCTTCACGTAACTCAATATCACCAGCCATACCCATATAATGTGAGTAATTTTCATGAATGGCTTCGATGGCAGCTGCTTTAACATGATCGGGTGTATTAAAATCTGGTTCACCCATTGTTAATTTAATCATATCAGGAATTTGGCTCACTTCATCATCAAATTGACGAATATCTGAGACCTCTATTTTAAATACTTGATCGTTCAAATCTTTTCTAAATAAGCTCATTTTTATGCCTCCAAGTCTAATAACTAACAGTTTAGCATAAAAACAAGTTAAGAAACGATTATAATCTGCTTAATCAGGTGTAAATGTATAGAAAATTTGGTATTATTAACTATGATATTGAAAGGGGAACAACTATGAAAAATTCTCAGTTAGTAGCAATCATTAGTCGCTTAGAGGCTATGCAAAAAGAAGATAACGGCGAAATCCAAACAAGACACTTCGAACGTGAAGGTGTTGAAAAGGGAATCGTTGAATATGATCCAGATATGAAAGCATATACGTTAGAAGATTTAAGTAACCATACTAAATTTCCTTTCGATGATATTGATTTAATTGCAATGGAAGTTTACGACTTACTATTTAGTTAATCAATAACTGAAACATAGATTGAAAGACATTTTCGTGTTCTCGAAAACTGATCTTAAAAAATGGAGGCACTAAGATGCGGTCAACTTTAAAATATGTTCAGGATAAATTGAGCTCAAGATGGGGATTCCTCCTCTTGACGCTCGTTTTATTTTGGGCCAAAACAGTTGTTGCTTATGAAACCAAATTTACATTAGGTGCAACAGGTAGCATGCAACAATTTTTACTTTATATTAATCCAATACCAACAGCGTTATTATTATTTGGAATTGCAATCTACTTTAAGGGTAAAAAATCATATTGGATTTTGCTGATTGTTGATTTTATTCAAACATCATGGCTTTTTGCAAATATGGTTTATTATCGTGAGTTTTCAGATTTTCTTTCACTAGGAATTATCAAAAATTCAGGTTCAGTAGCTAATAATCTAGACAAGGGAATTGCCGGTATTTTACGACCAACTGATTTCTTTGTTTATATCGATATTATTATTTTAATTTTGATTCTTGTCTTTAAATTAGTCAAAATTGACTATAACCCAATTAAAAAGCGTTATGCTTTTATCCTGACTATTGCATCTGTACTTTTAGCTTTAGGGAACTTAGGTTTAGCTGAAAAGGATCGTTCTCAATTATTGACAAGAACTTTTGATAATAACTATATTGTTAAATATTTAGGCTTGAATTTCTATGCGGGATATAATGTTTATCAAACGCAAAAAGAAAGTGCGACACGTAAAAATGCCACTGCTAAAGATATGGATAAAGTTCTAAAGTATTTGGATAAAAATCGTTCTAATTCAAATATAAAGTATTATGGAAAAGCGAAGGGTAAAAATGTTTTTGTGATTCATCTAGAAAGTTTCCAACAGTTCATGATCGATTATAAATGGGATGGGCAACAAGTTACGCCTAACATTAATAAATATTATCATGATCAAAATACATTATCATTTGATAATTTCTTTAATCAAGTTGGACAAGGTAAAACGTCTGATGCTGAAATGATGTTGGAAGCATCCCTTTATGGGTTACCATCTGGTTCAGCGATGACGACTTATGGCACACAAAATACATTCCAAGCAGCACCCGCTATTCTTGATCAAAAAGGCTACTCTACAGCAGCTTTCCATGGTGACGTGGGTAGTTTCTGGAATCGTAATAATACTTATAAATCATTTGGTTACCAGTATTTCTTCAGTGAACCTTATTATGATGTCAAAGCTAACTATAAAGTTGGTTATGGGATGAAAGATAAGATTTTCTTGAAGCAATCGGTTAAGTATATTGAACAATTACCCCAACCTTTTTATGCTAAACTCATCACACTAACTAACCATTATCCATATGATTTAGATAGTGCGAATACGTCAATCAAAAAGACGGATACAGACGATAGTACGGTTGATGGTTATGTTCAAACATCTAAATATCTTGATCAATCATTCGGAGAATTCGTTAGTTACTTGAAGAAGAGTGGCTTGTATAAGGACAGTATGATTGTGATGTATGGTGATCACTATGGTATCTCTAATAATCATCCGAAAGCTATTGCACAGCTTTTAGGTAAAGACAAAGTAACAAGTTATGATTTAACGATGTTCCAAAAGGTACCATTTATGATTCATATGAATGGCCTTAAGGGCGGTATTAATCATACTTATGGTGGTGAAATTGATGTGCTACCAACTTTACTTGATCTATTAGGCGTTAAGAATACCGATACGGTTCAATTTGGTAATGATTTATTATCGAAAAATCGTAACCAAACGGTTGCCTTTAGAAATGGTGATTTCGTTTCACCAACCTTTACAAAAGTTGGAAATACCACGTATAACACTAAGACTGGTAAAGAAATCGAAAAACTAACGGCAGCACAACAAAAAGTTTATAACAAAGAATTAAAACATGTTACAACGTCATTATCATTATCAGATGAAGTTATTACGGGTGATCTATTAAGATTCTACGCACCAAGTAATTTCACTAAAGTAAATAAATCTGACTATAATTACAAGAAAAGTGACGCTCTTGAAACTTTGAAAAAAGCACAAGAGAAAGAAAAAACCAGTTTAATTGAACAACACGGTGGGGTATCTACCGAAAGTTTATTCAAAACTGATGCTCCAGAATTAAAATAACGATTGAAGTCATAACGTCATGTTATGGCTTTTTTTGTTGTAACCTTTACACAATCTTTACAATACCCCCACAGGACCTTTACATTAAAAATATAAACTTAATGTATAAGTTAAATATCGATATTTATGGAGGAAGTTACTATGAAAAAGGGATCTTTAGTAATGATTGGTGGAATTTTATCCATCATGTTATTAACTTTAACGGGATGTGAGACACAATCAAATTCAGGAAAATCGATTACAATTGTTGGATCTACAGCTTTACAACCTTTAGTTGAGGCAGCTGGTGAAGAATACGGGACTGAAAATGTTGGCGTCTTTGTTAATGTTCAAGGTGGCGGATCCGGAACAGGATTGAGTCAAGTTCAAGAAAAAGCCGTTAGCATTGGTAACTCAGATGTTTTTGCTGAAGAAAAATCAGGCATTAAGGCAAGTAAACTTGTAGACCATCAAGTTGCCGTTGTTGGAATTACGCCAGTTGTGAATAATGGTGTGGGCGTTAAAAACGTCTCAAAAAAACAACTTATAGATATTTTTACTGGTAAATTAACAAATTGGAAGCAACTAGGTGGCAATGATTTACCAATTGTCCTTTTAAATCGTGCATCTGGTTCGGGAACACGATTAACATTTGAAAAATGGGGATTAGAAGGTAAGCAAAGTAAAGATGCACAGGAACAAGATTCAACGGGAATGGTTCGACAAATTGTCGGATCGACACCTGGTGCAATAAGTTATATGGCTTTCTCATACGTTGATAAAACGGTCGATGTACTTTCTGTTGATAAAGTTAAACCAACTGAAAGTAATGTTGCCTCAAATAAATGGAAAATCTGGTCATACGAACATATGTATACGAATGGTGAACCCACGGGATTAACAAAACAATTTTTAACTTATATGATGTCAAATAAAATTCAAAAACAGGTTGTTAGTAAATTAGGTTATATTCCAACAACACAGATGCAAGTGAGTCGTTCGGTTGAAGGTAAAATAACACCAATTAAGAAGGGGATGTAGTTATGGATCCGATTCGTGAAAGTTTACTCAAAAAATCAAAAGCATCTAAACTAGAGATGCGCGGTAAAATAATTACTTATTTCTGTATTGGACTAATCGTCGCTATTGTTCTTGCTATCTTTTATTTCGTTGCTTCAAAAGGATTAGCAACGTTCTTTACTGATAAAGTATCAATTAAAGATTTTTTATTAGGAAAGAGTTGGAACCCTGGAACGCTTGATAAAGCAGGTAAGCCAGAAGTTGGGGCTTTACCAATGATTTCTGGATCATTCTTTGTCACTTTTTTATCAGCATTAATTGCAACACCTTTCGCTATTGGAACAGCTATTTTCATGGTTGAAATTTCACCAAATACGGGTAGCCGAATTTTACAACCGGTAACTGAATTATTAGTTGGTATTCCTTCAGTTGTTTATGGATTTATTGGTCTTTCAGTTGTGGTCCCATTTGTTCGAAGTATTTTTGGTGGAACAGGGTTTGGTATTTTATCTGGGACATTTGTGTTATTTGTTATGATTCTACCAACCGTTACGTCAATGACTGTTGATACTTTAAAATCTGTCCCACGTTATTACCGGGAAGCCTCACTGGCCTTAGGTGCAACACGTTGGCAAACAATTTATAAAGTTATTCTAAGAGCAGCAACACCAGGTATCATGACAGCGGTTGTTTTTGGTATGGCACGAGCTTTTGGTGAAGCCTTAGCCGTTCAAATGGTTATTGGTAATGCATCATTGATGCCATCAAGTTTAATTACACCATCATCAACTTTAACAAGTATTTTGACGATGGGAATTGGAAATACTGTCATGGGCTCATTAGAAAATAATGCGCTATGGTCACTTGCTTTAATTCTATTATTAATGTCATTATTCTTTAACATGGTTGTTAGAGTAATTGGTAAGAGAGGGGCGCTTAAATAATGAATCCTAAAAAAGTAGATAAAATCGCAACAAGTATTTTATATGGTATTGCCGGATTCGTCGTTCTTGTTTTAGCGGCCTTACTTGGCTATATATTGGTTAGAGGTGTGCCACATATCAGCTGGCATTTCTTAACATCACCCGCAAAATCATTTTCAAGTGGTGGTGGAGTAGGAATCCAATTGTTTAATTCCTTCTATCTATTATTATTAACATTATTGATTTCTTTCCCTATTTCATTGGGAGCGGGTATTTGGTTATCAGAATACGCTAAAAATAATTGGGTGACGACGGTTATTAGAACGTCTGTTGAAATTTTAAGTTCATTACCTTCAGTTGTTGTTGGGCTTTTTGGGTTTTTGATTTTCGTTGTCCAATATAATTTCGGTTTTTCAATTTTATCAGGTGCATTAGCCTTAACGTTCTTCAATTTACCTTTATTAACAAGATCAATCGAAGAGTCATTACGTTCTATCCCATATTCACAACGTGAGGCTGGCTTTTCGTTAGGATTATCGCGTTGGGAAACCGTTACGAGAGTTATTGTTCCAGATGCAGTACCTGGTATTTTAACGGGTGTTATATTGAGTGCCGGCCGTATCTTTGGTGAAGCAGCTGCGTTAATTTATACTGCTGGTCAAAGTGCGCCAGCACTAGATTTTACAAACTGGAATCCAGCTAATATTGCGAGTCCGTTAAATC
This sequence comes from Dellaglioa sp. CoH-57-MRSF-20, assembly GCF_056781955.1. Next base: position 108,204 of record NZ_JBXAXV010000003.1, on the reverse strand, counting down.
CAATGCGTCCAGCTGAAACATTAGCTGTTCATATCTGGAAAATTAATTCAGAAGGTATTATGCCTGATGCATCAGCTGTTTCTGCAGGCGCATCAGCCGTCTTAATTATCGCAGTGCTTTTATTTAATTTCTTAGCTCGATTCGGTGGTAAAGCACTTTATCGTAAAATTACATCAAGTAAATAGATCATTAGGGGGTCAAAGAATATGGTAGAAAATAAAACTGAAAAATCTAGAATTATGACCTTCAATGAAGATAAACATGAGATAGCTTTAGAAACCAAAGATTTACATGTTCATTATGGTTCTAATGAAGCAATTCGAGATGTTAGTTTACAATTTGAACGGTTTAAAATTACAGCTTTAATTGGGGCATCTGGTTCTGGTAAATCAACTTATCTTAGATCGTTGAATCGTATGAATGATGGGATTGCTGATGTAACAGGACAAATTATTTACCGTGATTTAGATATAAATAAAGATAATGTTGATATTTATGAAATGAGAAAACATATTGGAATGGTATTTCAACGACCTAATCCATTTTCAAAATCAATTTATGAAAATATAACGTTTGCTTTGAAACGTCATGGGATGAAAGATAAGCAGTTACTTGAAGAACGCGTTGAAAAATCACTTAAACAAGCTGCACTTTGGGATCAAGTTAAAGATGATTTGAATGTGAGTGCGTTATCATTGTCTGGTGGACAACAACAACGTTTATGTATCGCTAGAGCGATTGCTATGGAACCTGACATCTTATTGTTAGATGAACCAGCTAGTGCGTTAGATCCAATTTCAAGTCGAATTGTTGAAGAATCACTTTTAGAACTGAAAGAAAAGTACACGATTGTCATTGTGACACACAATATGCAACAGGCTTCACGTATTTCAGATTACACAGCATTTTTCCATTCAGGAAATGCGGTAGAATATGATAAAACAACAACTATTTTTACGCGACCAACAATTAAACTAACGGATGATTATGTTTCAGGAAACTTCGGTTAAGGGGGAAAGGCCAAATGACTAAAATAATTGAAACAAATGATGTTCATTTGTATTATGGTAAGAAAGAAGCCCTCAAAGGAATTAATCTTGATTTCAATGAAAAAGGGATTACCGCTTTAATCGGTCCATCTGGTTGTGGTAAATCAACATATTTAAGAACGTTAAATCGCATGAATGATTTAATTCCAGGTGTAACCATTACAGGTACAGTTAAATTAAAAAATGAAGATATTTACGGTCCTAAAATGGATACCGTAAGATTACGCAAAAATGTTGGGATGGTTTTCCAACAACCTAATCCATTTCCATTTTCAATTTACGAAAATGTTGTATATGGTTTGCGATTAGCTGGCGTTAAAGATAAAGCAATCCTTGATGAAGCTGTTGAAAAAAGCTTGAAACAGGCTGCTGTCTGGGATGATGTAAAGGATGATTTGGGTAAAAATGCGCTTGCGTTATCTGGCGGACAGCAACAACGTGTCTGTATCGCTCGAGTCTTAGCGGTTGAACCTGAGGTCATTTTACTGGATGAACCAACAAGTGCTCTGGATCCTGGTTCAAGTAGTAAAATTGAAAATATGTTGCTAGAATTGCGTGAAAAATATACTATTATAATAGTGACTCACAATTTACAACAAGCTTCTCGAATTTCAGATCGAACTGCCTTCTTTTTAGAAGGTAATTTAATTGAAGTTGCACCAACTAAAAAATTATTTACGCAGCCTGTACAAAAAGAAACGGATGACTACATTAGTGGTCGATTCGGTTAAGAAAGGGAGACAAAATAATGCGATTACTTTTTGATGAAGAACAAGAAAAGCTACACATTAGATTTAGCGAAATGGGTATGATGGTTAGTGAAGCCATTCATAAATCTGTCCGTGCTTTCATTAATCATGATAAAGAGTTGGCCCATGAAGTTATCGTTGGCGATTACAAAATTAATGAACGCGAAATGAAGTTAGAAAAACAAACGTTAGAAATGATTGCATTGTATCAACCTGTTACAAGTGATTTAAGAGATATTGTGACTGTTTTAAAAGCTATTTCTGATTTAGAACGAATGGGAGATCACGCTGTAAGTATTGCGAGATCAACGATTCGTGTTAAAGGCAATCCTAGGGTAACGGAGATTGAAGATGAGATCGGAATTATGGGCGACCACGCACGTAAGATGGTTGAAGAAGTCCTCACAGCTTATATTAGAAAAGATGCCGAAAAAGCTCGTAAAGTTGCTAATTTAGATCTTGAAGTTGATGAATATTTCACGACAATATATGACCAGTGTATCCATGAAATGAAAACGAATCCCGAAACAGTTGTGGGAAGTGCTGACTATTTGATGGTTGCCACTTATCTAGAACGAATTGGCGATTATGTTACAAATGTGTGTGAATGGGTTGTTTATTTAAAAAATGGCCGAATCACTGAATTGAATCCTGGTAAATCAGAGTTAGAAAAAGAAAATGAATAAGGCACTACTCATTTAATAACTAACAATTTCGCGATTGTTAGTTATTTTTAATTTAAACGTTAAAATTTAAGTAAATAACGCTCGTTAAAATTGTAAAATGAGTACGATAAGAAGTACAATAATGATAGATTATTCTGAATGGAGGAACTACAAAATGAAAACAAATAAAAAATTCACAAAATCAACTAATAAAATTATCGCGGGTGTCGCAGCTGGACTTGCCGAATATATAAATTGGAATCCAACACTCGTTAGATTTTTATTTTTAATGCTAATCTTCGCAACAAAAGGCGTATTTATACTTGTCTATATCTTGTTAGCAATTAGCTTACCAGGGAAAAAACGTTCATTTACTAGTTCTTTTGAGCAGTTTACATCTAGTACTGGACAACGGACTAGCTCATCAAGTAAGAGTGGCCGTAAAATTATTAAAGATGTAGAAGTTACAGACGATAAATAATATTAATGATGAGGTGAAGATTCATGGGATTTTGGCAGCGCGTATTAATTAATGCCATACTGTTTTTGGCAATATCTGGTTTTTTTCCAGAGACTTTATTTGTTAAAAGTATCTGGGTTGCATTAATCGCCAGTTTTGTACTGGCCGTACTAAATATGCTAGTTAAACCGTTTTTAGTGATTTTATCACTGCCGGTAACTATTTTCAGTTTAGGATTTTTCTATCTGATTATAAATGCATTTATGTTACAAATGACGTCATTTTTTGTGGGTAATGAATTTAAATTTTCGAGCTTTTGGGCGGCATTTATCATCTCAATTGTGATGAGTATTGCTAATACAATCGTAACAAATTACTTTATTAGAAATAGACAATAGGGGGCATTAAGATGGCCAATGAAGTTTCAGTTAGAAATTTAGTAGATGCAATGGGATTAACTGTTTTAATTGGGAAAGAATACTTGGATGATAAAAAAATTACAACAAGTGATATTTCACGTCCTGGTCTAGAATTAACCGGGTATTTTAATTTTTATCCGAAAGAACGTATTCAATTATTTGGGATGACAGAACATGCTTATGCAAATGGACTGACTCCTGAAGATAGGCAGAATGTGATGAATCAATTAGCAACAGAACAAACACCATGTTTTGTTGTTTCAAATGATTTGGATGTGCCGCTAGAATTATTAGCTATCGTCAAAGAAAGACATATTCCAGTTCTAATTTCAAAACTAACAACGTCACGTCTATCTTCTAATATGGTTAACTTTTTGGAAGCTAAATTAGCTGAACGCCAGTCAATACATGGTGTTTTAGTTGATATTTATGGTCTTGGGGTCATGATTACAGGTGATTCTGGTGTTGGTAAATCAGAAACAGCGCTTGAATTAATTAGACGTGGACATCGGTTAATTGCAGATGATCGTGTTGATGTTTTCCAACAAGATGAGGAGACACTTGTTGGTGAGGCACCTGCAATTTTAAAACATTTACTTGAAATTCGAGGTATCGGTATTATCGATATCATGAACTTGTTTGGTGCAGGAGCTGTCCGTAATGACACTGATATTTCACTAATTATTCATCTAGAAAACTGGACTCCTGATAAACAATTTGATCGATTAGGTAATAATGATGAATTTGTTAAAATATTCAATGTGAATGTGCCAAAAATTTCTGTACCTGTTAAAACAGGACGTAATTTGGCCATTATCATTGAAGTCGCAGCAATGAACTTCCGTGCAAAAACAATGGGTTATGATGCTACTAAAGCATTTGAAGCTAATCTAAATGGCTTAATCCAAACAAATTCAAAAAAAGATTAAGGATTGGACGAGAGTAAATTGAATTATTTATTAGGTGCGTTGAATCCCATCGCAGTTAAATTAGGACCTATTGAAGTTCGTTGGTATGGTGTAATAATTGCGAGTGCAGTAATTCTAGCAGTTATTTTAGCCATTCTTGAAGGCAAAAAAATAGGAATAAATGAAGATACCATATATGATATGGTTCTATGGGCGTTGCCAATTTCAATTGTTTCTGCGCGACTCTATTACGTTGTGTTCGAGTGGTCTTATTACGCTCAACATCTCAGTGAAGTTTATCGAATTTGGGATGGTGGTATTGCTATCTATGGTGGGTTAATAGGCGCAATTATTACAGTGATTATTTTCTGTCAGCGTCGCCATTTGTCAGCATGGTTAATGTTTGATCTAGCGGCACCACTTGTGCTACTTGCGCAATCAATCGGCCGTTGGGGTAATTTTATGAACCAAGAAGCCCATGGTGGAAAAACGACGTTAGAGGCATTGCAAAATTTACATTTACCTGAATTTATTATTAACCAAATGAACATCAATGGCACCTACTATAAGCCAACATTTCTATACGAATCATTGTGGAGTTTTGTTGGATTCTTAATATTAATTGCCTTGAGACATCGAGTACACCTTTTCAAACGTGGAGAAATACTATTTGCATATCTAACTTGGTATTCATTTGGTCGTTTCTTTATCGAAGGAATGAGAACAGATAGCTTAATGTTATTTTCAACAATTCGTGTTTCTCAACTTCTCTCATTAGTGATTTTTATTGGATCAATTAGTTGGTTATTATTGAGAAGATATTGGGAACCGCAAAATCAATGGTATTTAGACGGACAATTGAAATAAAAATTTCTCATAGTTAATGCTATTAGAGGTAAAATTTGGTATGATTAGAATGAATAAATTTTGAAGGAGATTATATAATGACAAAAAAAGTAGCAGTATTAGGCGCCGGTTCTTGGGGTAGTATCCTTGCCGATATCCTAACTGAAAATGGTCATGACATCAGACTTTGGTCAAATGTTCCAGCACAAGTAGCAGAAATGAATGAGTTCCATACAAATAAGCATTACTTGGAAGATTACACTTATTCTAAAGACCTACATGCATATGAAGATTTAAAAGAAGCTTTGGATCAAGTTGACGCTATTTTATTTGTTGTTCCAACAAAAGCAAGCCGTATTGTTGCTAAACAAGTAGCAGCAATTTTAGAAGAAACAGGTAACAAACCAATTATTATTCATGCAAGTAAAGGACTAGAACAAGTCACACACAAACGTATTTCAGAAGTTATTGAAGAAGAAATTCCTGCTGACATTCGTGGTAGTGTTGTTGTCTTCTCTGGCCCAAGTCATGCTGAAGAAGTTGCAAATCGTGATTTAACAACAATTGTTTCAGCAAGTACTGATCCTGAAGCTGCAAGTTTTGTTCAAGATCTCTTTATGAATAAATTCTTAAGAATCTACACAAATAACGATGTTATCGGTGTTGAAATGGGCGCAGCTATGAAGAATATTATCGCCGTTGGTGCTGGTATGCTTCATGGTATGGGCTATGGCGATAACGCTAAAGCAGCTTTGATTACACGTGGATTAGCTGAAATTGCTCGTTTAGGGACATCATTTGGTGCTAACCAATTAACCTTTATGGGACTTTCTGGTGTTGGTGATTTAATCGTTACAGCTACAAGTGTTCATTCACGTAACTGGCGTGCTGGAGACCAATTAGGTCAAGGTAAATCATTAGATGCTGTTGTTGCTGATATGGGTATGGTTATCGAAGGTGTTGGTACTGCTAAGGCTGCTTATGAATTAGCACAACAACAAGGAATTGATATGCCAATCACAAATGCAATTTATGACGTTTTATACAATAATAAAGAAATTAAATCAGTGATTGAAGCTTTGATCAATCGTGAAGGTAAATCTGAATTAGCAGAATAAAAGGGGATTAGACTATGCAAAAAGTTAAAAAAGCCATTATTCCGGCTGCTGGACTAGGGACTCGTTTCTTACCAGCAACTAAAGCGATGGCAAAAGAAATGCTCCCAATTGTTGATAAACCAACGATTCAATTTATTGTTGAAGAGGCGCGTCAATCGGGTATTGAAGATATTTTGATTGTTACGGGTAAAGGTAAGCGACCAATTGAAGATCATTTTGATTCGGTGCCAGAACTGGAAGCGAATTTAGCTGCAAAGCATAAAGACGAATTATTAAAATTAGTTGAAGAAACAACGGATATTAATTTGTATTTTGTTCGTCAATCTCATCCACGAGGTCTTGGCGATGCCGTTTTAATGGCTAAAGACTTTGTTGGGGATGAACCTTTTGTTGTCATGTTAGGCGATGATTTAATGGAAGATAAAGTACCATTAACGCGTCAACTCATGAATCGCTTTGATGAGACACATGCTTCAACTTTAGCGGTGATGAAAGTCCCTCATGAAGAAGTTTCAAAATACGGTGTGATTAATCCTGAATTAGAAGTTAAACCTGGATTATTCAATGTTAAAAACTTTGTTGAAAAACCTACACCTGAAGAAGCACCTAGTGACTTGGCTATTATTGGACGTTACTTATTAACACCTGAAATTTTTGGTATCTTAGAACATCAAAAACCAGGTGCTGGTAATGAAATTCAATTAACGGATGCCATCGATGCATTGAACAAGGTGCAACGTGTTTTCGCTCATGAATTTAAAGGAACCCGATACGATGTTGGCTATAAATTTGGCTACTTAAAAACAAGTATTGAGTATGGTTTGAAACATAAAGAAGTTAAAGATGAATTAAAAGAATATTTGAAGACTTTAGGCGCAAAATTAATTGCAGAAGATACAGCAAAAAATAAGTAGCCTAATTCTTACAGTAAAGCAGGTTTCAAGTTCAACTCACTTGGGACCTGTTTTTGATGTTAAAGCAATTAAATAGACAAAAAAAGTAACATAGGGTATTGTTGAATTACTTACTAAAAGAAAGAAGGTTGAACTAATGACAAAAAAATATGATGTTGTTGTGATTGGTGCTGGGCCCGGTGGAATGACTGCCGCACTCTATGCATCACGTGCAAATCTATCGGTTTTAATGATTGATCGTGGGATTTATGGTGGCCAAATGAACAATACGGCTGAAGTTGAAAATTATCCTGGATTTAAATCAATCTTAGGCCCTGATTTAGCAAAAGAAATGTACGAAAGTTCGACACAATTTGGTGCAGAATATGCATACGGTAGTGTAACCGATATTACAATTGAAGGCGATACTAAACTCATCACAACAGATAATGATGTTTTTGAAACAAAAGCTTTAATTATCGCAACTGGATCAGAATACAAAAAATTGGGTGCTGAAGGCGAAGATACCTTTAGTGGCCGAGGTGTATCTTACTGTGCAGTCTGTGATGGTGCTTTCTTCAAAAATCGTGAAGTCATCGTTATCGGTGGCGGTGATTCAGCAATCGAAGAAGGTTCTTATTTATCAAAATTAGCTTCAAAAGTGACGGTAATTCATCGTCGTGACAAATTACGCGCTCAAAAAATCTTACAAGATCGTGCCTTTGCGGATGATAAAATATCTTTTGTTTGGGATACTAATGTCACAGAGATTGTTGGTGACGATCGTAAAGTAACTGGCGTTAAAGTAACGAATAATAAAACAGGTGAAACATCTGAAATTCCTGCTAGTGGTGTCTTCATTTATGTTGGTGTTAAACCAATGACAACAGCATTCACAAAGCTTGGAATTACTGACGATTATGGTTGGATTCCAACTGACGAAAATATGCTAACAAATGTACCAGGTATTTTCGCAGTTGGTGATGTGCGTAAGAAAGAATTGCGTCAAATTACAACTGCAGTTGGTGACGGTGGTATTGCTGGACAACAAACATTTAGTTACCTTGAATCATTAAATGATGCAGAATTAAGTTAAATTATAGAATAAGCCTTTTGAGGCTTATTTTTTTATTTACTTGACTTTATGTGCATGTGAACATTATAATAATCTAATCCGCTTATGAAAAAAATTAAACATATGCGTAAATTTAAGTGAGAAGAGAGTTAGAATGACAAACAAAAAAAGAAACACAATTGGTGCTGTTTTATTAATTGCGACTTTTGCCGCTTTATTAAATCAAACATTGATGATTACAGCATTACCAAAATTAATCACCGTTTTAAATGTTAACCTTGCAACCGCACAATGGTTAACGACGGGTTATGTTTTAATGGTCGGAATTTCGACACCATTATCAGCAATTTTATATGAAAAATATTCAACAAGACAAATATTTGTCGGTATTATGGTTGTCTTTTTAATCGGAAGTATCGTTGCATCAAGTGGCGCTAATTTTTGGGCAATCTTAATTGGTCGCTTAATCCAAGCTGCTGCCGGTGGCGTATTGACTACATTTACGATGATTAGTGTCATTGCAATTAACCCAATTGAACGCCGTGGCGTTGTAATGGGACTTGCTATGCTTGTTATCTCAGCTGCTCCAGCAATTGGACCAACTTTATCAGGTATTATGATTACATTTTTACCATGGAGAGCATTATTTATTTTCATTATTCCAATCATGTTAATTTTATTAATTGTTGGGGTTTGTATTTTACCTAACTATTCAGAAAAGACAGATGTTAAAATTGATTTTAAATCATTCTTCTTATCACTAGTTGGACTTGCTACAATTTTAATTGGTATTTCAATTATTGGAGACCAATTATTAGTTGCACTTGTCCTTATTGTGATTGGTGTTTTAGCATTAATCTATTTTGGCCGTCGTCAATTAGCTTTAAAAGAACCATTTTTAAATATTCGAATTTTCAAAGTACGTTCATTCTCAACTATGATTGCATTAATTATGTTAGTTTTTGGTATTTTAATGGCAACAGAATTAGTTATGCCAATGTTCTTAGAAAATAATCAACATTTATCAGGAATGACTGCTGGATTAATTATGTTACCGGGTGCTGCAATTAATGCTATTATTTCACCTATTGTTGGTAACCTTTATGATCAATACGGTTATAAAAAAATATTTATATTTGGCTTTTTGATGTTGATGATTTCAGTACTACCAATGTTATTCTTAACAATTGAATTTCCTGTTTGGTTATCAGTTGTTACTTACGCTATTCGATTAACAGGGGTTGGTGCTATTATGGCTCCAGCAACAACAGAATCTTTAAAAGATTTAAATCCAATGGAAATAAATCATGCAACAACATTAACGAATACATTAAGACAAGTTAGTGGTTCATTATTTAATACCGTTATTATTGTTATTGCTAGTATTCCTGCATCATTTGTTGTTGGATACAAATATTCAATGATCTTTATCATGGTTGTCTCAATTGTAATTGGACTAGTTGGACTAATCTATTTCAGAAAAACAAGTAAAGCTTAAGGAGTTTTGAGATGCAAAATATGAATGGAAATTCTTTTTACGATACACATGAAGTTGAGAAATTAACAACAATTTACAACAGAATGATTCGATTAAGAATAAATGATACGTTAAAAGGGTTTGAACTTTCTGAGAGTAACTTTTTTTACGTGTTGTTAGTTTGTGAGTCACCTGGCGTTAGTCAGGATGAGCTAATCCAAAATATTTATCGGGATCACAGTGTTGTGACACGTGCTATCTCAAAATTAATTAAAGATGGTTGGCTTGAAAAAAAAATGTCGTCCGCAGATAAACGACGGACTGAACTTTATCCTACAGCAAAAGCGATTAATAATTATCAAGATATTTTTGATAGAATTACAGTCGTTAATGATGAAAGTATATCGGTGCTTAGTGAAGAAGAAATTAAGCAATTTGAGCATATTTTGGAAAAGGTAATTAAATCAGGAATTGAACGTGAGCGACTTGCTGGAAGAAAGATATCAGAATTATTCTGATATCTTTTTTATTATCCTGAATAGTAAGCGCATTTATTGTATAATAGTAATATTATATGAATGGGAGTGATATTTTGACTTGGGAAGATAATTATTTAACTTGGTTAAATGAAGAAACACTAGACGCAACATTAAAAAATCAGATTGTTTCGCTTAAAAATAATCAAGAAGATTTAAAAGAATCTTTTTACCAACCAATGGAATTTGGAACTGCTGGTATGCGTGGCTTGATGGGTCCTGGTATTAACCGGATGAACATCTACACGATTCGTCAAGCAACTGAAGGATTAGCTCGCTTTATGGATACGTTAGATGATGCAACTAAAATGCGCGGTGTCGCAATTAGTTATGATTCGCGTTACCAATCACAAGAATTTGCGATGGAATCAGCTAAAGTTTTAGGCGCACATGGTATTCCAAGCTTTGTTTTTGAAAGCTTACGTCCCACACCAGAATTATCGTTTGCAGTCCGCCATTTAGCTACTTACGCCGGAATTATGATAACGGCTAGCCATAATCCTAAACAATATAATGGCTATAAAATTTATGGTGAAGACGGTGGCCAAATGCCACCTAAAGAATCAGATATGATTACTGGTTTTGTTCGCGAAGCTGATGATTTATTTGCCATTAAAGTAGGTGATGAGACAGTATTAAAAGCTGATAAAACACTCCAAATTATTGGTGAAGAAGTTGACGCTGCGTATCTTGCTGAAGTTAAAAAAGTGACAATTAATCAAAAATTAGTTGATGAAGTTGGTGCTTCAATGAAACTTGTTTTCACACCACTTCATGGAACAGGTAAAATGTTGGGTGAACGTGCTTTGAAACAAGCTGGATTTGAACAATTTAAGATTGTGCCTGAACAAGCTGAAGGTGATCCTGAATTCCCAACAATCAAGTTACCTAACCCAGAAGACGCACCAGCATTTGATTTAGCTATCAAATGGGGTCGACGTGAACATGCTGATTTATTAATCGCTGTTGATCCAGATGCTGATCGTATGGGTGTCGCTGTACGTCAAACTGATGGTGAATATAAATTATTAACAGGTAATCAAATTGCTGCTCTAATGTTCAATTATATTTTAACTGCTAGCGAAGAAGCAGGAACTTTACCCGCTAATGCCGTTGGCGTTAAATCAATTGTATCAAGTGAACTTGCAACTAAGATTGCTGAAGCACATCATGCTAAAATGATTAATGTCTTAACAGGATTCAAATTTATTGCGGAACAAATTCAAAACTATGAAGAAACAAATGAACATACCTTTATGTTTGGTTTTGAAGAAAGTTATGGTTACTTAATTCGTCCTTTCGTTCGTGATAAAGATGCTATCCAAGCATTAGTAATGTTATCTGAAGTAGCTGCTTACTACAAACAATTTGATAAAACATTGTCAGATGGATTAGATGATTTATTTAAAGAATATGGTTATTACGCTGAAAATACTAAAGCGTTAACGTTTGAAGGTATTGAAGGTGTTCAAAAAATCAAAGATTTAATGACAATCTTCCGTGATGACGCACCTAAAGATTTTGCTGGCTATAAAGTCGCTAAATTAGAAGACTTCACAACGGGTATGGCGCAATTAGCTGATGGATCATCTGAAGAAATCGGATTACCAACTGCAAATGCGTTGAAATATATCTTAGAAGATGGTTCTTGGATTGCAATTCGTCCTTCAGGGACTGAACCAAAAATTAAATTCTACGTGGGAACGCAAGCTGAAACTGATGAAAAAGCACAAGCTAAGTGTCTTGCATTTGAAGAAGCAATTATGGCAATTGTCAACGCCTAACTAAAAAAGTAGTGCTAAATTTACATTTAGCACTACTTTTTTTGACCTTAAATGGGTTACAAAATTTATAAGCAAATAAAACAGTATTTTGTAAACAACTTTTTAAGATTTATTATTTTCTTTCAGGGCTGATTAACTTGTTTAGTTTCTATTTATTCATTTTTTTCTTTTTAAAGCGGTGATAAAGGTAGGCGATTCCAAGAAAGTAGATGGAAGCGAGTAGGGACGACACGGGGAGAACGCTAAAGATAGTCGGTGGAACAATCATTGCAAGCAATGGAAAGGCATAAGCGGCTGGAATTTTAACTTTGAAAAGATGGAGTATACAAAAAACGAGAGGCATAGTGATTAAGGCGACAACAACATTGGAATCGATTACCATGCAGGCGAGAACACCGATCGTTGCTGAAAGCGTCAAGGCAGTAACCTGTTTGAACACCATTTTTGCCGGATACATCGGCTTTTGTAGCACCTCGAAAAAAACGACAAGAATCGGTGGAATAGCGGCCATCAAAGGCTTTCCAGCAATCGTCACGAGACCAACCCAAATGAGTGAAGAAACGAGAAATAAAAGCATAGCCTGATAGTTAAGGTTTGTTTTTTTTGCGTAGTTTTGATCGAGTTTACGGCCTTTAACGACAATCATCTCGATGAAAGTGAAAATGATGATGGCAATGATGAATGAATATTTGGACGCATTAACGATGATTGGCAAGAGACCTGTAGCCAATGAAGGCGCCAGTGCCGATCGGGTTACCACTAATAGAAAGACCATGATGGCGATCATTAGGCAGATTTTAATTGTGTAAGAAATCTCAAGTAAATTGATGCCAAAACCGATAATTGCGGTGACAGAAGGCAGCAAAAAAAGATTAAACGAACGATCTAACCAATTGGCTTCGTGGTAAATCCACAGTCCAACTGTTAACGCGGCGATTTCAGGTAAAATAATTTCTGAATCATGTAAAAGTGACGCGGCTTGTACCATGATTAAAATCAAGATAAAACCGGTTAAGTATTCAACGGTTTTATTGGCTAAAAACTTCAAAAAAATGTCCTCCTTAAATATAAAGCATGAAAATAAGCATAACATAAAAAAGTAAGGTAAAGTTGCGCGACGTGTTCCAATTGATGTATCAAGCGTTTGCAATGTGAATCAGTTTATTTTTTTGTTAAAAGTTGATGATACTTGAATTAACTTTTCCATATGTGGTAAGATTGTAAAAATTTATATAAAAAATGAGAGGGAGCTGTTAATTATGGGAATGCATCAATACCTACAAAGTTTAAGTAATTTAGAAACGTTAAAACGAGCACCAGGATATTTTAAATATGAAGATCATTCGGTAGCGGAACATTCATTCAAAGTAACAGAAGCTGCTCAATTTTTAGGTGATGTTGAAGAAAATGCAGGAAATACGATTGATTGGCGCATGTTGTATGAAAAAGCGTTGAATCATGATTATACAGAACGATTCATTGGTGATATTAAAACACCCGTTAAATATGCAACAACAACGCTAAGAGAAATGTTAGCAAATGTTGAGGAATCATTATCTGAGAATTTTATTGTGAACGAAATTCCAGAAGAATTCCAAGATGCCTATCGTCGTAGATTATCAGAAGGTAAGGATGATACTTTAGAAGGTAAAATCTTGTCTGTAGCTGATAAATTAGATTTATTATATGAATCATTTGGCGAAATTCAAAAGGGTAATCCTGAATCAGTTTATACTGAAATTTATCAAGAAAGCTTAAAAACGATTCTTGAATTTTCAGATTTAGCGAGTGTTCAGTATATTCTACAAGAAATTCTTCCAGAATTATTAACGGAAGATTTCACAGATAAAGATAAAATTAAAAAAATAACCTTGGATATTATTAAGAAATAGAGTACACATAGGTTAAGGATTGCGTTGTATGCTAGAATAATGCATACAAGGTAGTCCTTTTTTGCTTAAAGAATAGGGAGAAATTAATGAAAACGGCAATTGTAACAGATAGTGCGTCATATATTGATCCAAAAGTAGCCAAAGATAAAAATATTATTGTTGTACCAATCACGGTTATTTTTGGGCAACAGACTTATTTAGAAGATGTGGAAATCTCTGCTTCAGAATTTTATCAAAGAATGAAAGATACGGATAAGTTACCCACAACGTCACAAGTCACAATGGGACAAATGCAAAGTGTCTTCGATAAATTAATTGAAGAGGGATTTGATGAAGTAATTTCAATTCATCTATCAACAGGTATCACAAGTTTTGTGGATAATTTACGTGCTTATTCAAAAACTGTGGAAGGAATTACGGTATATCCGATTGATTCTAAAGCAGCAAGTTCAGCAGAAGCCTTTCTTGTATTAAAAGCTGCTCAATTAGTGGCGCAAGGTGAGCATGCAGACACGATTGTACCTAAAATAGAAGCAATGCGTGAAACGGTGGGTATTTTCTTTGTTGTGGATAACTTGAGCCATTTACTTAGAACGGGCCGTATGACGAATGGTGCTGCGTTTGTGGGTAACTTATTACAAATTAAACCAATTCTGACCTTTAATCATGAAGGTCAAATTATCCCTTTAACTAAGGAACGGACAAAGAAGCGTGCTTTTCAACGGGTAATGGCAGATTTTTCTGATGCGATTAACTCAGTTGATTATCCAATTCGAGTAAGTATCGTTGATGCGAACAATCCTGAAGAGAGTACAAAATGGGTCTCATTTATTAAAACCAACTATCCTAATATTCCAGTTGAGGTTAGTCATATTGGGCCTGTTATTGGCGTCCATACTGGAGAAAAAACAATGGGTCTTATTTGGGGTCGTGATTATTTAGTTGATTAAGTTATTCTGAAAAAATAAGTGAGATAACGTGCGAAAGTATGTTCGGTATGCTAATATAATTAGTAGAGAATAATCATTTTTAAATGAGCCTGGGTAGGTTATTCCAGGCTTTTTTTAATTTCTAAAAATGATTGTATTGGAGGGGTTAACTTGATTGATAGACATGATGATGGCGTTTTTGACTTAGTTTCAAAGTACGAACCAACTGGAGACCAACCGAATGCGATTAAAACTTTAGTTGATGGATTAAATGATGGTAAAAAAGAACAAGTATTACTGGGTGCAACGGGAACGGGTAAGACGTTTACCATTTCAAATGTGATTAAAGAAGTTAATCGTCCCACATTAGTCCTTGCGCATAATAAAACATTGGCTGGACAATTATATGGTGAATTAAAAGAATTCTTCCCGAATAATGCGGTGGAATATTTTGTGAGTTATTATGATTACTACCAACCAGAAGCTTACGTTCCTTCAAGTGATACGTATATTGAAAAAGATTCCAGTATTAACGATGAAATTGATAAATTACGACATTCTGCAACAAGTTCATTATTAGAACGTAATGATGTGATTGTTGTTGCATCTGTCTCAAGTATCTTTGGATTAGGTGATCCAACAGAATATCGTGATCATGTTATTTCATTGCGTACTGGAATGACAATGGAACGTGATGATTTACTTAGAAAATTAGTCGATATACAATTCGAACGAAATGATATTGATTTTCAACGTGGTCGGTTTAGAGTTCATGGAGATATTGTGGAAATTTTCCCAGCATCTCGTGATCAAAAAGCTGTTCGTATTGAATTTTTTGGCGATGAAATCGATCGTATTCGTGAAGTTGATTCATTAACAGGTGAAGTTATGGGTGAACTTGAACACATGGCTATTTTCCCCGCAACGCATTTCATGACGAATGATGATGTGATGGATCATGCCATTGAAGGTATTGAAGTTGAATTGGCTGATCGATTAAAAGAATTAAAAGATGAAGATAAATTATTAGAAGCCCAACGTATCGATCAACGAACTACTTATGATTTAGAAATGTTACGTGAAATGGGCTATACATCCGGAATTGAAAACTATTCCCGCCATATGGATGGACGTAAACCTGGCGAACCTCCATATACATTAATTGATTTCTTTCCCAAAGATTTCTTGATCGTAGTTGATGAATCTCATGTAACCATGCCTCAAATTCGAGGGATGTACAATGGTGATCGCGCTCGTAAACAAATGTTAGTAGATTACGGATTCCGTTTACCTAGTGCACTGGATAACCGACCATTAACGATTGCGGAATTTGAAGAGCACGTTAATCAAGTCATTTATATGTCTGCAACACCAGGACCTTACGAAATGGAACGGACGTCAGATGTTGTTCAACAAATTATTCGACCAACTGGATTACTAGATCCAATCATTGAAGTTCGTCCAATTATGGGCCAAATTGATGATTTAGTTGGCGAAATTAATTTACGTATTGAACGCAATGAACGTGTCTTTGTCACAACATTAACCAAGAAAATGTCAGAAGATTTAACTGATTATTTGAAAGAGTTGGGGATGAAAGTTGCGTACTTGCATAGTGATATTAAAACGATGGAACGAACGAAAATTATTCGCGATTTACGCTTAGGCACATATGATGTTTTAATTGGAATTAACTTATTACGTGAAGGTATTGATGTTCCTGAAGTGTCATTAGTGACAATTTTAGATGCCGATAAAGAAGGTTTCTTACGTAGTGAACGTTCTCTAGTTCAAACAATTGGTCGTGCAGCTCGTAACGAAAACGGACGAGTGATTATGTATGCTGATAAAGTGACGGATTCAATGAAGGGCGCAATGGAAGAAACGCAACGCCGCCGTGATGTCCAAATGGCATATAATGAGGAACATCATATTACGCCAACTACGATTAAAAAAGCCATTCGTGAGTTAATTACGCCAACAAAAATTGAAGATAATTCAGGAACTGTTAAAACCTTTACCGAAACTGAATTTTTGGATATGGATAAAAAGGAACAACAAGATATGGTTGATCGCTTAGAAGGACAAATGAAAGAAGCAGCTAAAAAATTAGATTTCGAAACAGCTGCATCATTGCGTGATACGGTATTAGAATTAAAAACACAAATGTTATAAATAGGGGGATATTTCTTGAAAAATGATAAAATTGTGATCCATGGTGCGCGTGCGCATAATTTAAAAAATGTGGATGTCACTATCCCAAGAGATAAATTAGTTGTGATTACGGGACTTTCAGGATCAGGGAAAAGCTCATTAGCTTTTGATACACTTTATGCTGAAGGACAACGTCGCTATGTTGAAAGTTTATCAGCATATGCACGTCAATTTTTAGGGCAGATGGATAAGCCAGATGTTGACTCAATTGATGGGTTATCACCTGCTATTTCGATTGACCAAAAAACAACTTCAAAAAACCCACGATCAACAGTTGGGACAGTCACTGAAATTAATGATTATTTAAGATTATTATGGGCTAGAGTTGGACATCCAATTTGTCCAAATGATGGTCATGAAATCACGAGTCAATCCGTTGAACAAATGGTTGACCGTGTTTTAGAGTTAAAAGAGCGTACAAAACTTCAAATTTTATCACCTATTATTCGCAATAAAAAAGGACAACATAAAAAGATATTTGAAACGATCAAACGAGAAGGATTCGTCCGTGTTCGAGTTGATGGCGAGCTTCATGATATTGATGAAGAATTTGATCTTGAAAAAAAGGTCAAACACTCTATTGATATTGTGATTGATCGGATTGTTGTCAAAGAGGGCATTCGCTCACGTTTATTTGATTCATTTGAAGCAGCATTACGTTTATCTTCTGGCTACGCCACTGCAGATATTCTTGATGGTGATACAGATGGTGCAACAATTCAATTTTCCGAACATTATGCATGTCCTATTTGTGGATTTACAGTTGGAGAATTAGAACCACGTTTGTTCTCATTTAATGCACCATTTGGTGCTTGTGAAACTTGTGATGGTTTAGGAATGAAGTTAGAAGTCGATGAAGATTTAGTCGTTCCAGATCCAACTAAAACGCTAGCAGAAGGGGCAATTGAGCCATGGAATCCTATTAGTTCGCAATATTACCCATCGATGTTAGCCCAAGCTGCAGAAGCTTTTGGAATTCCAATGGATGTGCCATTTGAAAAGTTAACAGATGAACAACGTGATATTGTTTTGAATGGCGCTGGAACACGTGAATTTCATTTCCATTACGCTAATGACTTTGGTGGCGTTCGTGATGTAGATGCATTATTTGAAGGGGTTATTACAAATATTAGTCGTCGTCATACGGAGACTAATAGTGACTTTACGCGTGAACAAATGCGTAAATATATGACCAGCTTAACGTGTCAAACATGTCACGGTTACCGCTTGAATCGTAAAGCATTAGCCGTCCAAATTAATGGCCAACATATTGGTAAAATTTCCGCACTTTCAATTGGTGACGGCTTACCTTTCTTTGATAACGTTAACTTGTCAGAAAAAGAATCAATTATTGCAGCACCTATTTTGAAAGAAATTCGTGACCGCTTAACATTCTTACAAAATGTTGGCTTAAATTATCTGACATTATCACGTTCTGCAGGAACACTTTCAGGTGGAGAAGCACAACGGATTCGACTAGCCACGCAAATTGGCTCTAATTTATCGGGTGTTTTATATATTTTAGATGAACCTTCAATCGGGTTGCATCAACGTGATAATGATCGCTTAATTGAATCACTTAAGAAAATGCGTGATTTGGGTAATACTTTAATTGTGGTTGAACATGATGAGGATACCATGATGGCTGCTGATTATTTAATTGATGTTGGTCCTGGTGCTGGTGAATTAGGTGGTGAAATTGTTGCTGCTGGAACGCCCACACAAGTTAAAAAGAGTCGCAAATCATTAACTGGACAATATTTATCAGGAAAGAAATTTATATCATTACCTGATGAACGACGTGCTGGCAATGGTAAGAAGATTCGAATTACCGGCGCAAAAGAGAATAACTTAAAAAATGTAACGGTCGATTTTCCTTTAGGTAAATTCATTTCAGTTACAGGTGTCTCAGGTTCCGGTAAATCAACTTTAGTGAATGGTATTTTGAAAAAGGTATTATCACAAAAGTTAAATCGAAATTCTGAAAAACCAGGTAAATATAAATCAGTTTCTGGTGTTCAAAATATTGAAAGTGTTATTAATATTGATCAAAGTCCAATTGGTCGAACACCGAGAAGTAATCCCGCAACTTATACAGGCGTCTTCGATAATATTCGTGATTTATTTGCGGAAACTAACGAAGCAAAATTACGTGGTTATAAAAAAGGTCGTTTTAGTTTTAATGTCAAAGGTGGACGTTGTGAAGCCTGCAAAGGTGACGGGATTATTAAAATAGAAATGAATTTCCTACCAGATGTCTATGTGCCATGTGAAATTTGTCACGGGGCACGCTATAACTCTGAAACACTTGAAGTGACTTACAAAGGTAAGACAATCTCTGATATTTTAGATTTAAAAGTTGGCGAAGCTTTGAAATTCTTCGAACCAATTCCTAAAATCAGACGTAAACTGCAGACAATTGTTGATGTTGGTTTGGGCTATGTTTCGTTAGGCCAATCGGCAACAACATTATCAGGTGGTGAAGCGCAACGGATGAAGTTAGCTTCTGAATTACATCGTCAATCAAATGGTAAGAGTTTTTATATTCTTGATGAACCAACAACTGGTTTGCATACAGATGACATTAAACGCCTACTTAGCGTTTTAAATCGTTTGGTTGATGCGGGTAACACAGTCTTGGTTATTGAACATAACTTAGATGTGATTAAAACATCTGACTATTTAATTGATTTAGGTCCAGAAGGCGGCGAAGGTGGCGGAACGATTCTTGCGACTGGAACACCAGAAGAAATTGCTGAAGTGCCTGAAAGTTATACGGGACACTATTTAAAACCAATCTTAGAACGTGATCGTGCGAGAATGAATAAATAAATTAAGAAGTCAGATGAAAATCTGGCTTTTTTTTATTCCTTTTTTTTTAAAAAGTGTTAACTTTAAAGAAGACATAAAATAAATTGGAGGAACGGCTGACCATGGGCAATAACTATAAGAGTGTTTTTGATATTATTGGACCTGTTATGATCGGACCATCTAGTTCACATACAGCTGGTGCCGCTAAAATCGGTAAGGTTGGATTTCAATTATTTAATGGGAGAATCACTAAATTAAAAGTTCGCTATTATGAATCATTCGCAAAAACACATCGCGGGCACGGGACTGATTTTGCGACCGTTGCTGGGGTATTAGGCTTTGAACCTGATGATGTCCGTTGCCCACAGTCAATTCAGATTGCGGAAAAAATGGGGATTGAGATTCAGTTTATTGAAGATGCACACCCAAGTCCAATTAACCATCCGAATAGTGTTAAATTAACGATTGAAAATGAGACAAAAAAAATCGAATTAATGGGTTGCTCAATTGGTGGTGGCACAATTGAAATTAGGGCTTTCACTATAAAAAAACAACAATTTTTTCCAAAGGGTAGTTTACCGATACTAGTGTTGGAAGCTAATCCAGTAAATAAAAATAAAATTCAAAAACAAATCGAAAAATCGACAACTATTGTTATGCAAAGTGAATCTGAGTTAATGCCAGAGGATATTATGTATGAATATGATTTATCCAAGAATATTACTGAGACTGATATTAAGCAACTGCGATTATTAACGCACAATCTCATTTATTTAAAATAGGAGGTTCCATCTTGTATAAAAGTATTGCTGAGTTAGTTTCAACTGCTAATAAAGAACACAAATTAGTTTCAGAATTAATGATTGAACAAGAAATGGCGCAATCAAGTGAAACTAGAGACGTTATCATTGAAAAAATGTCTGCTAATCTTGAAGTGATGAAGCAAGCGATTGAAAAGGGATCAAATGGTGAAGGCGTTTCTTCAGCAACGGGATTAACGGGTGGAGATGCGGTCTTACTACGGAAATATCGTGAGAAAGGGCACTCTTTATCTGGGGATGCTAACTTAGAGGCGATGCAATATGCAATTGCGACTAATGAAGTCAATGCTTCGATGGGACTTATTTGTGCGACACCGACTGCAGGTTCATCTGGAACGTTGCCTGGGGTTATTTTCATGATACAAAAACGATTAAATTTATCACATGAAAAGATGTTACAAGCTTTATTTACGTCAAGTGCCTTTGGAATGATCGTGGCAAATAATGCCATGATTGCCGGAGCGACTGGTGGCTGTCAGGCAGAAGTCGGCAGTGCATCAGCAATGGCAGCAGCTGCCGCCGTTGAGGTTACTGGTGGAACGCCGGAACAATGTGCAGAGGCTTTTGCGATGGGACTTAGTAATTTATTGGGACTGGTTTGTGATCCAGTTGCTGGATTAGTTGAAATTCCATGTATCAAGCGAAATGCAATAGGAGCCGTGAATGCTTTAACGGCAGCAGATATGGCACTTGCTGGATTATCTAACAAAGTACCAGCTGATGAAGTTATTATGGCTATGAAAGACATTGGCGAACGTATGCCGAGCTCGCTTAGAGAAACTGGGATTGGTGGATTAGCTAGTACACCAACGGGCCAAGCAATTAAAATGAAAATATTTGGTGAAACGATATAGGGTTGGAAACAACTCTTTTTTTGTGCGCAGATACAAAAGAAACACCAGGTATGTTATAATAATTATAGTAGATTTGGAGGAATGAATATGACAGATACGTTAGAGCTAGTTGTAATTACAGGGATGAGTGGGGCCGGTAAGACGGTCGCAATGCAAAGTTTTGAAGATTTAGGTTATTTTTGTATTGATAACTTACCACCAACTTTATTACCTAAGTTCTGGGAGTTGGTAAAAGAGTCAGGTAAAATTTCAAAAATTGCCCTTGTTATGGATTTAAGATCAAGAGCTTTTTATGATGAAATTATCGAAATGTTATCAGGATTTGATAACACTGAATTTGTAACCACTAAAATTGTCTTTCTTGACGCATCAGATGCAGAATTAGTTTCTCGTTACAAAGAAACAAGACGTGCGCATCCGTTAGCAATGGAAGGCCGTCTGATGGATGGCATTGAAAAAGAACGTGACTTATTAAATGATATTAAAACACAAGCACAATTAGTGATTAATACGACTAATTTGTCACCACGTCAGTTACGTGAAGAGATTTTTCATAATTTTGAAACCAGAGAAACAGCTAATTTTCATGTTGAAGTCTTATCATTCGGATTTAAATATGGCCTACCTATCGATGCAGATATCGTGATGGATGTCCGTTTCTTACCTAACCCACACTATATTCCAGAATTAAAACCACAAACTGGCTTAGATAAGGCAGTTTATGATTATGTGATGAAACAACCAGCTACAGAAGGTTTTTATACCAAATTTGAATCGTTAATTGAGTCAATTTTACCTGGCTACGAAGCTGAAGGTAAAACCAATTTAACGATTGCGATTGGCTGTACTGGTGGACAACATCGCTCAGTTGCTTTAGCTAAAAGATTGAGTGAAGAATTGAAAATTAACTATCCGGTGAACGTTACACACCGTGATATTAATAAAAGTAAAGAATCGGTCAATCGATCATGACGAGAAGTGGACATAGACCTAAGATAGTCGTTATTGGTGGCGGAACAGGGCTACCCGTTATTTTAAAAAGTTTAAGAGATAAAAATGCTGATATCACGGCGATTGTAACGGTTGCTGATGATGGTGGTTCGTCAGGTATTATCAGAGATTACGTGAATGTTGTGCCGCCTGGTGATATTCGTAATGTTATTGCCGCATTATCTGAGTTACCAGAAATATATTTAGATATATTCCAGTATCGGTTTGATACGTCCGATCGATTTTTTGCAGGACATGCGATTGGTAATTTAATTATTGCAGCACTAACTGAAATGAAAAATGGTGTTTTTGCTTCTGTCCAAGAATTATCAGAAATGATGAGAGTTGATGGACATGTCTATCCCGTTGCGGATGAACCGTTAGTATTAAATGCAGAATTTTCTGATGGCACTTTTTTAGCGGGGGAAGCAGAAATAACTGCCGCTAGAAAATCAATTAAGCGTGTTTGGGTAACCTCAAGTGAAAAAAGTGAAACTAGTGTGCCAGAAGCTGTACCAGAAGTTGTTCAAGCTATTCTTGAAGCAGACCAAATTGTCCTTGGACCTGGGAGTTTGTTCACAAGTATTTTGCCTAATTTAGTTATTGGTAATGTGGGTAAGGCACTGTCTGAAACAAAAGCAGAAGTTGTTTATATCTGTAATATTATGACGCAAAAGGGTGAAACAGAACATTTTACTGATGCTGATCATGTGCGTATTTTGAATGGGCACCTAGGTAAATGTTTTGTGAATACAGTGCTTGTGAATACGGCACCGGTTCCTGAAGGTTATATGGATAAAGAAAAATATGATGAGAATTTAATTCAAGTTGAACATGACTTTAATGGATTAAGGGAACAACATTGTCGAGTGATTTCATCTAACTTCTTAAAATTAAAAGATCAAGGTGTCTTCCATGATGGCAATAAAGTCGTTGAAGAATTAATCCGTTTAGTTGGTCGACCAAATCGC
Source organism: Dellaglioa sp. CoH-57-MRSF-20 (assembly GCF_056781955.1). Next base: position 84,743 of record NZ_JBXAXV010000003.1, on the reverse strand, counting down.
GAATTAAGACATAGAAAGACTATTTAGTACAGAGATAAGGTGAAAGAATGTCATATGCAAGTGAAGTGAAAAAAGAATTAACGACCCTCAAAGTCAGAAAAAATAATGCTAAAGCAGAGTTAATGGCGTTAATTAGAATGAATGGGTCTTTGAGTATTATTAATCATCAATTTGTTTTAAATGTTCAGACTGAGAATCCCGCAATTGCGAGACGGATTTATGAACTTTTAAATGAATTTTATGACATTACAAGTGAACTATTAGTTCGTCGTAAAATGAAATTAAAGAAAAATAATATTTATATTGTACGTTTAAAAACAGGTAGTGATTTTGTTTTAAAAGACCTGGATATCATTGAAGATATGCAACTTAAAATGGGTGTACCAATGGATCTGTTGGCCCATGATGATATGATGATGCGTTCATATTTACGTGGGGCATTTTTGGCAGGTGGTTCTGTTAATAATCCTGAAACAAGCCGTTATCATTTGGAAATTTACTCAGTCTATGAAGAACATAATCAAACAATTTGCGAAATGATTAATAAATTTGGATTCAACGCTAGAATGACTGAACGTCGAAGTGGTTATATCGTTTATTTAAAAGAAGCAGAAAAAATTGCTGATTTCTTGTCATTAATTGGCGCAACAACGGCTATGTTGAAGTTTGAAGATATTAGGATTGTCCGCGATATGCGTAATTCAGTTAATCGCATGGTTAATTGCGAAACAGCTAATATGAATAAAGTGGCGGATGCTGCGAATAAACAAATTGCTAATATTGAGTTTATTGCACATTCTGTTGGTTTAGGGCAATTACCTTCTAAATTAAAAGAAGTTGCTGAAACACGTCTGGTTCATCAAGAAGTTAGTTTGAAAGAATTAGGTGATTTAGTACCAGGTGGTCCAATTTCAAAATCTGGGATTAATCATCGGCTACGAAAAATTAACGAATTTGCTGAAAAAGTTCGAATTGGTGAAAAATAAACGAAATTTTAAAGAGGTGAGATAGCATGATAACATTTAAATATGATACGCAACTACTAATAGAAGGTAGTACATTAGACGAGGACCAATTGAACGATAAGATTTTACGTCAATTCAAAGGTGATAGTTTACTTGTTGCGGGAGATTCTGATTTAATGAAACTGCATTTCCATACGAATGCGCCGTGGGAAATATTAGAATATTGTGCTGGACTTGGAGAAATCTTTGATGTTGTTGTTGAAGATATGGTCAGACAATCTAAAGGATTAAAAGGTTAACCAAATAAAATACGCATATAACTGATAGCTTTTATCTTAGCTATTAATTATATGCGTATTTTTTATTTATCTAAATATGATTTTAAGGTAGCTAGATCAATTGATTCATCAAAAATATGGTCGTCAACGATAACGGTTGGTACAAATTGAATATTTGCGTCGTTAGCTTCAGCGATAATTGAGTTAATGTAAGTTTTATCAGAAACGTCAGTTAAACTAAAGGTCTTTTCCATATAGGCAGCAACCTCATCCAGTGTTAAGTCTTTCCACGTATCTTGCGTTTTAAATAATTCAGTTATTAAATCGTAAGATTTTTGCGGATTATCTAAAGGAAGATAATGATGAGCAACATTACCACGTTGTAAGGATTCTTTTTCTTTATCAAAAAGTTTGATGACACGTTTTACACGTCCGTTTGCAACATAAGAATCTAAAGTCTCTTTAGATTTTTCGAACCATTCTTTTGAGTAGGGGCAACGTAGGTTAATAAACTCAATAATTGTTTTTGGCGCGTCAGAGTTACCAATCACAAGTCCAAAGTCCCGATTTACTTTTGAAGCATCAATAATTGAAATATCCATTTTTATCAGTCCAGTCTTCATTTATTAGCGTCAGTATAGCATAAGACGGGTTCATCTGAATAATTATCCGCTCAAAAAAAGGACACTAACAAAAGTTAACTTGTTAGTGTCCTTAAACGTTAAAGCTTATTTAAGCCCTTTTTTGTTAGTCATAATTTTATCAATCAAACCGTATTCTTTTGCTTGATCAGCAGTCATAAAGTTATCACGATCTGTATCTTTATCGATAACTTTAATATCTTGACCAGTTGCATCAGCTAAAATTTGGTTAATCAATGTTCTTGTTTTCAAGATATGTGCAGCAGCAATTTCAATTTCTGTTGCTTGACCTTGAGCGCCACCAAGTGGTTGGTGAATCATAATTTCTGAGTTAGGTAATGCAAAACGTTTACCCTTTGTACCAGCAGTTGCCAATACACTGGCCATTGAAGCAGCCATACCCATAACGATTGTTTGAACATCAGCATTGATGAAGTTCATTGTATCGTAGATAGCTAAACCGGCTGAAACAGAACCACCGGGTGAGTTAATGTAAATTGAAATATCTTTTTCTGAGTCTTGAGCGTCTAAGAAAAGTAATTGAGCGATAATAGCATTTGCCATATCATCATTAACTTCACCAGATAACATAATGATTCTGTCTTTTAAAAGACGAGAGTAGATATCATAGGCACGTTCGCCACCGGCAGATTGTTCGATAACTGTAGGAACCATATTCATAGTTAGAAACCTCCGAATTTATTATTATTTACTTTTTTTATATTAGCATTTGAACTAATGTAATGCTAGTTTAAACCCTTGGTCAAAAAAGGTCAAATAAAATAAACTAAATTTATTCTTTAGTTTCTTTTAAAATAATCGCATCTGATGACCTTGTTTTTGAACCATAGAGTAGGTTCCCTGATAAATGACGAACCAAGTAGCCAGAATAAGATACTGAAAGGGCTACAGGTGGTTTAATAGGTGTTACAGAATGTTGCGTTGAAACAAAAGCGATTGGTGATTTATCTGTTACTTTTTTCTTAACCTTACGAGGTTTTTGTTTTTTAGGTGCCGAAACCTTAGGGGACACAGGTTCTGCATTTTTTCTGGGATCCATTGGATTCACAGGAGCTACACGAGAATCTTCACTATCGCTTCGCGGTGTTGCTTTAATTTGTTTGGGTACATACATGGATAAAATGAACAAGTTAGCTACGATTGAGGCTAAGGAAATTCTAGTTAGGCGGGATGTTCTAAACTTTTTATGCATTAGTGATATCCTCCTGACTATCTGTTCGAATAGCCACAACCATATTAGCAAATATCTCCCAATCAGAAGCTAATGGTGGACTATTCCAGATTAGGTAGCGACTGGGGACATCTGCCATCAAGAAGTCAGAAAGGTAAATATCGGTTTGATCTGTTAATTTGTAGTTAACTTCCAAATTAAAGAAGGGCATTGAATCAAGATTTTTGTGAATTAAATCATTGTAGTTACTCCCTTTTGAAAAATCAATTGTTATATGCACCGGTTTTGAAACGGTTGGTAAATCAATATAACGAATGAATAAGAAAAGATATTCTGATTTTAAACGGGCCATGTTAATGTTTTTTTCTTTGAAAATATCCGGTACATTCGTTGTTAAGTTAGTTATCAATTGGTCAACGAAGATATAAAACCAACTATAATTTTCTTTTAAAATAGTATTATCTACGGCAACTTGCCAACTAAAATCAATTTGGGCACTATGGTAACTAGAAAAATGAATACGAGATAATTCGTCAAATAATGTCATATAACTTTGTTCACTTAATGTGATATCAAAGAACTTTTGTAAGTCTTTAATAACAAAATTATTGAGTGATTCAATTTGTGAAAAGAAAGATGAGTTATTAAATGTAACGTCAACAATGTCTTCCATATAAAGGAAATTTAGAACAAATACTGTTTCAATTGATAACTGTTCATCCGTAAGTCCATTAATACCTGGATTTTCTTGAAGACAGTCTTGAATATTGGACATGATTGAGTCTGAATTAGCAAAATTAACATCAGCAAAACGATTAGTATCATTTCGATTAGAAGCTAAACTTTGTATGAGAACAGCTGAAAAATACTTTAGTTTCAATAATTGTATTTGTGTGAGATCAAGATTTAAGCTAGAAATTAATTGGTTAGAAAATAAACTAGAATTACGATCAACTTCTTCATTAAATGGGAAGTTGTAGTTCTTATAGACAGCTAAATAAAGGTTATAAAAAAATAAGCGAATATTTTCTTCAGGACCTACTAATTGGAAGTTTTTAGTGATTTTAAAGCCTAATTTTTGTAACATATCATCTAAAAATTTCTTGGTCCGATAACCAGTTGCTTCACTTAAAAATAACGATTCGGTGAAGGATTCTATACTAAAATTAGGGTTAGTAAATAGCGCATTCAGCATCAAAAATTGAGGTGACTGCTTAGCGTATAGAAGTAATAGGTGATCGATGGAATCTAAGCCATTTTTTTGTAGACTTACTTTGTTATTGCTAACTTTTAATAAATAGTAATCGTCTAATCCTTCAGTGACAAGATCTTCTTCTAAAGACTTGATAGTTGTTGCTGTATAATATTTTGACCATTTAAAATGTTTTTGGATGTCTGTTTGCGAAGCAGATTGGTCATAAGTATTCTCAAGATAAGAAAATAATTCTAACTTACGAATATCATCTTTGTTAAATATAAAGTCCATTTATCGCGATTCCTCCTCATTAAAGAGTATGTACTATCCATTATAGGGGAATTGCCAACGGTTTGCATATAAATCTAGAATCAATAATTATCATATTTTTAAAAAAATTGACAAAAGTGGTGATATAAAATAACATGTCATTAATATATGTATTCAAATTATAGAAATAACAGAAGAGTAATTTTTTTAGACAGGGAGAGGGAAATCTTTATGAATAAAATAGTATTAAGCGCCTTTGTAACACTATTAGGTCTCTATATGACTGCATCTGAGGCAACGATTCAAGCGGCGAAAACTAATCGTGGTAGTGCGCAATCCGATTTGTCTATGGATTTTCAATCTGGAGCAACAACAGTCGATTTTGCTTCTTCCCTTAGTTTCAATACAACTAAAATTGATTCGAATGATAAAAAAAGTTATGCCAAAGCGCAAGATATGGCAACAGGGGCAAGCACACCCAATTACGTTCAAGTTTCAAATTTTAGCGGAACTGAAAATGGTTGGGTGCTTGAAGCTAAACAGAGTCGCCAATTTGAATCTGAAGAGACGCATAAATCGTTAACGGGTGCCTATCTTAGTTTTAGTAATGGTGAACTTGTTTCCATTTCTGCGGATAAAAAACCTGGATTTTATAAGAAAAATTTTGATTTGTCTGTAGGAGCTAATAAAGTAGTCGTTGCCGCAAAAGGTGATGAAGGATACGGCACTTGGGTTTACCGTTTTGGGAATGAGGCAACTAAAGGAAATAGTATCGCTTTGAATATTCCCCGTGAGGCAACTAAGATGACAGATGTCTATCGTAGTGAAATTACATGGTCATTAAATGATGTGCCATCAAATGAATAATAATGAAATGATAACCACAAAATTTATTAAAAGATTCGGCTATTTATTTTTATTCAGTATTTTATTTTTATTCGGAGTGGACATTAAGCAGGTTAATGCCAGCCAAGTTGACTTTTCTGTTCAACCTATGATATCTGACTATCAATTAGATAAGAAAAAAACTTATTTTGATTTAAAAGCAGCACCAGGAACTAAAACACAGCTGAAAATTAAGGTAGCTAATCTTATTGATAAATCACTAACGTTTGAAGTCCTCATTAAGGATGCAACAACAAACTATAATGGGGTTGTGGAGTACGCGGAATCACAAAGTAAAGTATTGGCACAACAGCCGTTCTCAGTGGTAAAAGCAGTTAGAGCTCGTCAGAATCGTATAACTGTTCCTGCAAAAAGTGAAAAAATAGTTACTTTGGATGTTGCGTTACCCAATACGACTTTTGCAGGTGTCGTTGCGGGAGGTATATCGGTGATTGAAGACAATGATGCTCAGTCTCAAACAAAGTCAGAACGAGCGGTTATTGATAATCGTTATTTATATACGACTGCGGTAATATTCCATGGAGAACAACCTGTAACTAGCGCACAAGTAAAATTAAAAACGGTTGATATCACACAAATTAATGCACGTAATGTGATTGCTGCGAGATTTGAAAATCAGAGCGCTATGTTTTTAAATAAAGTTCAAATAAATACACAAGTCAGACGGTTAGGTAGTTCAAAAGTATTATATCGAGCAAGTAATAAGGACATGCAAATTGCCCCAACCAGTGCGGTTACCTTTCCAATTCCATTAGCTGCTGGTGAATTACTCAAAAGTGGTACCTACGAACTTAGTGCAGAGATGACTTCTAAAAATCAGGCATGGCATTTTAAACAGAAATTTACGGTAAGTGGATCAAAAGCAAGAATATTGAATGAGAAGGATGTTACAATCGATCAAACAAATTACTGGATCTATTGGATATTACTCTTGTTCGTACTGATAATCGTTAATGTTTTTGTTATATTATGGATTAATCGAAGATTAAAAAGAAAGTATCAACAAAAAATTAAATAATTTAAATGAAAAAGTTATTAATTAAGGGATATTATCTTTTAATTAATAACTTTTTTATTTTCAAATATTTTTAAAAAGGTAAAAAATGTGATTTAACATTGTGCACCATTGAAGATACAATATGTACATAATAATTGTAGATGTAGTATGTACATATTGTATCTTCACTTTACTAAAAGTTAATGGGAATTGTTAGAAAAATAGGGGATGACAATGACTTAACGATATGATAGTAAGACCAAATAAATAAGATAATTAAGCATTAGAGAGGGATAAAAGATGAGGAAACATAACAGTAGAACAAAAGAATGGATTTCAGCAACACTTATAACAAGTGCTGTTTTTGCAGGATTATTTGCTGGGGGGGCCAGTCACAGGGAACCTAGTGTATTTGCTCAAACTGATGAGAGCAGTATGTCAAGTGAGTCATCAGATAACGCCACAAGTGAATCAGGAAAAAAGGCGATATCAAGTGATTCTCTAAAAACTAAATCAATCACAATAAAAAAAAGTGAATCAAAAACAAAAGCTAAACCGTCAGCAAAAGCTAAACTAAGTACTAGAGCAGCTGGGTATGTTGGACCAGCAAATGATGTATTTCCTGATGATTACTGGGATACAACAAAAGATTATTCAGCGGAGTCAGCAACGGCATTTGTTTCACAGTCGGGTTCACAGAATAAACCTGGCGAACCTGTATTATATTTTGGAAATAATTATTTTCCTTTTCAAATGAATGAGTTATTAAATAATGATCCCGTCAGTGGTCTTAATAAGTCTGGTTGGGCCTACATGTTTGATACTGGAATAAATCCTGTTCCAAGGAAATCTTATGGAATTATTATTAATAATAGTGTCCCAGGTAATCGTGGATACGGGTTGGTATCATCCTTTTCATCAATTCCTTATACAATTGAATCTGCAGTTAAAGGTAAGGATATCACTGGATATCAACTTTTTAAAAATAAAACAGGTACTGGATTTAAGGCAATTATGTATGATACAAAGTATAAATTAAGTTATACATTTGAGGAAGTTTATGATGCTAGTGGCGGTGTTTATAGCTATTTTAGTATTACTAACAATGACACAACGGCTCGTGCAGTTGGAGCTATTGAGGGCGTCGATACATTCGTTGATGAGGATGCTGTTACCATTGAAAGCTTAGGCCCGGATGAAGGATTCAAAATGGTTGGGTCAGCACATAGTTTAAATTTCAAATTAAATGATCCAAGAAATAATACCAAATTAGGTGGATGGACGAATTACACAGGCGGAGATGAACCAAATGTTATGAATACTGGTTATTTAAATAATTATTTCAATGGTGGTGCACTTGGAACTGGAATGGAAAAATCACCACATAATAAAATTATTGCCGTTTCAAATATTAAGAATCCAGATAACCCATTTAAAGGCGATAGTGGGTTCATAATAAAAGCTAATCCGAAAACTTTGGAACCAGGAGGAACACTCGTAACGGGTTCTTATCAAACTTATAAGGAAGCTGTTGCACCTGTTGCAAGTGTAAAAGAACAAACGATTAATGCTTATGCAAGTCAAACTAATAGGCCTAAAGTTTTAGGAACGGTTTTAGATAAGGATGGCAGTAAAGGTTATATTCAAATTACCTATCCAGATGGGTCAACGTCAGGAACAACAGAGAATGTGTACGACACAGGTAAGGTAGATACTAGTGCTGATTATAGTGCAAACATTGACACTTCTAAATTAAAATTAGGTTCAAATAAGATAATAGTGACAGCTGTTGACGATAGTGAAGTAGAACAGTTAAAACCTGTTACGGTAACAGTCAATCTTTATAAATTAGGTGCAACTGCTATCCCACAAACAATCAAAGTTGGCGATACGGTTAAGACAGGCGAAACGGACTTAATTAAGAATTTAACAATTATTAATCAACCAACAGTTAATGCACATACCTTAAAAATGGATACAACAAATCCATCAGGTAAGCCACTTGATAATAAAACAGCAGGATTTTACATTCAAGATATGCTTTTAACAGATACTGCAGTTAAACCAAATGAAATCGCAAAAGTAGCTGTACCCGTTACCGTAACTGATAGTGATACTGCATTTGACAAAACTTCTGCTCTTTATGCCAAGGGATTTGAATTAAAAACAGCGGATATTCAAAACTTATCAACTGGTGATTTAGATACATTAATCTTGAATAATAGTAAAGCTAGAGGCTGGCTGATAGCGACGGGTGCCGAATCTAAAGTTAGTGTTAAGTCAACAGAACTTAAACCAACTTCAGGTGATGGTTTTTATAAAGCAGTTATCCAAAATTCTGATGGTCAAACAAAAGAAATTGTGATTACTGTCTCAGGTGGATTAAAAATTACATCAGCACCTACTGCAACTGACTATGGTTCTTCCAGTGGCGTGATATTACCTTACAGTGGAGAAAATTTTGATCTCCAACGTAGTGATTCTAGTACCAATAGCAGTGTGAATATTTCTAATGCAGGTAAACAAGCTTGGACATTAACTGCTCGACTTACAAAAGGTTTGACAGATAGTGCTAATGATAAGTTAACTGGTGTTTTGGAGTATGTAAATTCAGCTAATGGTGTACAAGATATAGAATCAAGTAGTGCAGAAGTTGGTTCAGGACAGTCTGAGGCAACTCAAGAAGTCCGTTGGGATAAGGATAAAGGAATTGTCGCTCAACTTAACGGAGGTAATACATCACTTAAAGCTGGAGCCTATACAGGGGAAATAACATGGACACTAGAGAATACACCTTAATGTTATAGTTTCTAATTTAATCTTAAATGATTTGAATATTTTTAGCAGTTTAATTATGAACTAAATAACAATCCCAAATAATAGTAAATCCATATCAATACTGCTAAGTATTGATATGGATTTTTTTAATAAAAATTAATGATAACTAAATTTTATTCGTATTTTAGTGGCTTAATAATTTTCGTTTTATGATGAGATAAAACTTATGAATAATTATTATTTGTTTAATTTTCAAATATTTTTAAAAAAATAAAAAATTTGATTTAACATCGTACACCATTGAAGATATAATATGTACATGTTAATCAAAGACAAAGCATGTACATGTTGAATTTTTAACTTTGCTAAAAGGTATATTTGATAAAAGTTAATAGAAATAGCTAGATAAATAGGGGATAGTAGTGAATTGGCAATATGTTAGTGAAATCAAATAGACTAAATTGATAAAATAATTAATAAGTTAAAAGCAAGGATTGGGGAGGGCTAAAAAATGAGAGAGTATAAAAACAGAAAAAAAGAATGGGTTTCGGCAACAATTATGACAAGTGCTGTTTTTGCAGGATTGTTAGCTGGGGGAGCTAGCCATAGAGAACCTAGTGTGTTTGCTAAAACCGATGAGAGCAGTATGTCAAGCGAATCATCAGATGAAACATCAAGTAAGTTAACGATTAAAGAATCAAGTGAATCAGAAAAAAAGGCGCTATCAAGTGAATCTGTAGAAACTAAATCAACAACTAAAAAAAGTGAATTAAAAATAAAAGCTAAATCATCAGAAAAAACTAAACGAAGTACTCGAGCTACCACTCGAGCAGCTGGATATGTTGGACCAAAAGATGAAATTCTACCTACTGTTAAATGGGAAACAAAAGATTACGCAGCTGATGTAGCAAAGACGTTTGTTTCACAATCGGGGAGATCTGATAAGCCTAATGAACCAGTTATGTACTTTGGAAATAGTATTGAACCTTTTCAGCCTAGTGAACTGACGAATAATAATGACGCAGATAGAGCAAGCAATAATAGTTCACCTAATTTACCATCTTGGTCATATACGTATACTACCGGAAAAAATCCGCGTCCATCGATTATACACGGGCTGATTATGGGCGACAAAATAGCTCGTGGTTATAATGTGAATGAAGCTTACCTAGACAACGGTATTTCTGGTATCGAGGGTGGACTTTTAGATGGGTCAATTACTGATTATCATCTTTATAAAAATAGTATGAACACGGGATTTAAAGCAACTATGTATGATAGTAAGTACAAAGTTAGTTATACTTTTGAATCAGTATATGGTAGGACTGGTGGTATTTACCGTTACTTTAGTATTACAAATAATAATTCAGATTCACAAAAAATAGGTGCCTTGGAAACAAATGATACTTTTGTAGATTCTGATAAAGTTCCTTTACAGAGTATTGGACCTAATGATGGCTTTAAAATGATTGGGGATAGTACTAGTCAGAAGCATGTTTTGGATGTGAGATTGAAAGATCCAGAGTCTAATGCTACTTTGGGTGGTTGGACAAATTATACGGGCGGTTCTCAAGATAAGATTCTAAACCCCGCTAATTTTAATAACTACTTTAAAGGGGGGGTAGCCGGGACAGGTATGGAAGGTTCAGCAGCAAACACTAATATTGGAATTGAAAATATTAGTAATCCAAGTAAAACAATTGGTGATGATAGTGCGTACATTATGAAAGCTAATCAAGTTGATTTAGCTCCAGGTGCAACACTTGTTAATGGGTCTTACCTTACTTATAAAGAGACAACACCTAGTACTCCTCCCGTTGCGACAGTTAAAAATACAATAATTAACGGTTACGCTGATCAAAAAGGTGTTGAGATTACAGGAGATGTTACTGATTCAGATGATACAAAAGGAAATATTGAAATCGGGTATCCAGATGGAACGTCAGAAAAGAATCCTTACGATACTATTACAGTGGATGTGAAGAATCCTACACCGTATTCTGTACCAGTTAATATGTCTAAACTAGGTCCAGGTAAAAATGAACTATTAGTTACGGCAGTTGATCCAGGTAATAACCGTCAAGAAAAACCAGTTACTATAACTGTTAACGTATTCAAATTAGGCGCAATTGCTATCCCACAAACAATCAAAGTTGGCGATACGGTTAAGACAGGCGAGACGGATTTGATTAAAGATTTGACAATTATTAATCAACCAACAGTTAATGCACATACACTAACTGTTGATGGGACAAATCCATCAGGTAAACCACTTGATAATAAAACAGTAGGATTTTACATCCAAGATATGCTTTTAACAGATATTGCAGTTAAACCAAATGAAATCGCAAAAGTAGCTGTACCAGTTACTGTAACTGATGATGACACTGCAACTGATAAAGTCTCTGCCCTTTATGCAAAAGGATTTGGCGTAAAGCAGGCAGATATTCAAAAATTAACAACTGATGAGTTGACTGCATTAATTCTAAAGACTAGTGAAGCTAAAGGATGGTTGTTAGCAACTGGTGCTGAATCTAAAGTAAGCGTTGATTCAACGACACTTAAACAAACTTCAACTGATGGTATTTATCAGGCAGTTATCAAAAATTCGGATGGTTTAAAAAAGACCATTAACATTGAAGTTACAGGTGGATTGAAAATTACAGAAGGACCTGGGGCAACTAATTACGGTTCTTTTTTAGGTGTTACGTTACCTTACAGCGGAGAAGACTTTAAAGTTCAACGTAGTGACCCTGATCCTCATGTTAATAGCGTACAAGTTTCTAACGCGGGTAAACAAGCTTGGACCTTAACAGCTCAACTTACAACACCGTTAACGGAGCATAACGATGCTAACGTTAAGTTAAATGGTGTATTGACATATATAGATGCATCTGGTCAATCGCAAGATATAGAATCAAACAGTGCAGAAGTTGGTTCAGGGCAATCTGAGGTAACTCAAGAAGTAAGTTGGGCAAACGACAAAGGAATTATCGTTCAACTTAATGGAAATAACCCTTTGCTTAAAGCAGGGGACTATACAGGGGAAATAACATGGACATTAGCGGATACGCCACATTCATAAACCTTGTTTAATTAATGTTAATCGTTAGCATATTGCTAATATTAAAAACTACCAAAATCTTACGAGGGGAGAAAATACGATGCTAAAAAGAAGTACAATTATGGGGATTCTTTTAGGAAGCATGGTACCTGTTGGTTTCGCCGTAACGCAAGTTTCAGCAAGCGATACAGTGGGCTATCAATCGCATGCGACTATTGAGTTAGTTGGAAGTACTGATGAAACACGACCTGTTAATCCAATTAATCCGACGGATCCGGTAAAACCAGTTAGACCTGTTAATCCGGGGACGCCAGGTCCGTTATCGATTGATTACGTTTCGAACTTACAATTCAGTCAACAAAAAATTTCTGGTAAAGATAGTGTTTATTATGCACAACTTGACCAGTTAGCTGATAAGAACGGTAAAGTCGGAGATTATCCAAACTATGTTCAGATAACGGATAACCGTGGGTCAAATGCAGGGTGGAAATTAACCGTTGCACAGACCAATCCATTTATGAATGGTAAAAATAAATTAGATGGAACGGTTATCACGTTGATGAATGGTGTTGTTAATGGTAGTAACCTGCATAGACCGACGGATAGTCAAGCAGCAATTAAGCCAGATGGTAAGGCAGTTACTGTGATGACAGCTAAGTTGGACAATGGTATGGGGACCTGGACGGATCGTTTTGGTAAAGATAATACAGCTGCTCAACAAAGTATTTCATTGTTTGTTCCAGCTGAGTCGAAAAAAGTAGCAGGGGCTTATAAGTCTGAACTAACATGGACTTTGACAGATGCTAAACTATAAAAAAAGAGATTAGGGGAAATATATATTATGAAAAAAACAAATAAATTATTATTCGCTGCATTACTTGGATTAGGTATTACAGGAACAGCTGTTACAACAGCTAACGCATCAGAAACAAAAGATTATGTATCACATGGTAACGTTGAATTGACTAAAAATGACGGAACAACAGACCCTGGTATTACTGATCCAACAGATCCAGGACATACTATCGATCCAACAGACCCAGTGAACCCAGGTACTGGTGGCCCATTAGCAATTGACTACGTTTCTAACTTTAACTTTGGTACACAAAAAGTAACAGGTAATGATACAACATATAACTCGGAATTAGTTGCAGCAACAACAGATAACCCAACAGCTGGAACTAAAAAAGACCTTGCAAACTTCTTACAAGTTTCAGATAACCGTGGTACAGTATCTGGCTGGAAACTTTCAGTTCAACAATCAAAAGCATTTACAAGTGAAACAACAAAATCAGTATTAGATGGCACAACAATTACGTTATCTAACCCTGAAGCAAATAATGCTGATAAAAATGGTACAAAACCAGCACCATCAATTTTAACAGATAACCTTGCAATTTCTTCTGCATCAGGTGATAAAGTTGTTATGCAAGCTAAAGATGGCGAAGGTTCTGGTACTTGGGTTGAAGCATTCGGTAATGCAACTAAAGACGCTGATAAAGCTAAAGCTTCTGTTAAATTAGCTATCCCTGGTGATAGCAAAAAAGTCGCAGAAAAATACACATCAGATTTAACATGGACACTTACAGACGCTAACTTATAAGAATTAATTCTATCAATAAAAAAAGGTTATTAATTAAAAGGGGAAATTAAAATGAAAACAACTAAAATCGTAACAAGCGCAATTATTTTATCAACATTAGGTTTAACTGCAGCACCAGCTGTACATGCCGCAGACCATACAGAAAATTACACATCATTAGGTAAGATTGGTTTTACAGAAAATGATGATAAAACACCACCCGTTAACCCAGTTGATCCAGATAAACCCGTTGATCCATTAGAACCAACTGTTCCTCCTGTTAGTCCTGGTACTGATGGACCATTATCAATTGATTACGTTTCTAACTTTGATTTTGGTGAAAACAAAATTTCTGGGGACGATACAACTTACTACGCTGCACCTGTCAAAGCAGTTAGTGGTGCTAAATATGCTACTTACTTACAAGTAACGGATAAACGTGGTACTAATGCTGGTTGGAAACTTTCAGTTAAACAAGAAAAACAATTTAATGATGGCTCAGCAGATTTAGATGGTGCAGTATTAAAAATGGGATCACAAAAATTAAATTCTAAAAATATGGATAGTGTAACTAATGCAACAACCCCAGCTATAGCCGATGCTACAATTACAGCAACACCTGGTAGCGCTGTTGAAGTCTTGAATGCAGCTAAGGGTCAAGGTATGGGTACTTGGACAGATTCATTTGGTGTATATGATGCAGATGCTACAAAGGATACAGCAATGAAGGCTGTTTCATTAGCCGTACCTGGTAATTCAGCTAAAGAAGCTAAACCATATACCACTGATTTAACATGGACAATTACTGACGCAGGGATGTAAACCTGTATCAACTAGGTTATTAAAAAATAGAGGGAATCAATAAAAGGGGAAATTAAAATGAAAACAACAAAAATCGTTGCAAGTGCAATTGCGTTAACAACATTAGGTTTGACTGCAGCACCAGCTGTACATGCCGCAAATAATACACAAACATATAATGAAACAGGTAAAGTAGGTTTTGTCGCAGGAAGCACAAGCCCAACAAATCCCACAGATCCAATCGATCCAACAAATCCAATTACACCAGATCCAGATCCAGATCCAATCAAACCTGGTACAGATGGACCTTTATCGATTGATTACATCTCTAATCTTGATTTTGGTGCTGATCATAAGATTTCTGGTTCTACAGAAACTTACTATGCACAACCAATTTCAGCTACAGATAGTAAAGGTGATAAGGTTAAACGTGCTAATTACTTACAAGTAACTGATAACCGTGGTACAAATGGTGGTTGGAAACTTTCAGTAAATCAAGATGCCCAATTTAATGATGGGACTTCTGAGTTGGCTGGTGCGCAATTAAAAATGACCGGTCAAACATTTAATTCTTCAAATATTGGTGACACGACAACAATCCCAACTGCTTTAAATAGTGGTGTTATTACACCAACTGTTGGAAAAGATGTTGAAGTTGTAAGTGCTGCTAAGGGTCAAGGTATGGGTACTTGGACTGATTCATTTGGCACATATGTCGATGGAACAGATACAGATGCTTCAATGAAAGCAATCTCATTAGAAGTACCTGGTAAAACAGCTAAATCAATTGGAACAAGTTACAAAACTAACTTAACATGGACATTAACAGACGCAGGTCTATAAAAAGATTAGAAGTAAGTTAAACCAAAGGGGAAATTAATTATGAAAAAAGCAGCAATTGCAACATCAGCACTTTTAGCAGTTACGTTATTTTCAACATTAGCACCTGCAGCACATGCTGCCGATATTACAAAAGGCACAACAGGTGATGTTAACTTCGTAGCTAATCCAGCTACTGGGGCAGGCGAACTTAAGCTAATCAGTGCACCGAGTGTTGATTTTGGGGATCAAGAAATTAGTGGATCAACAAAAACTTATGAACAAACGTCTTTTGGCGCTAAACCAGAGGATGCTAATATCCAAGTTGATGATAACCGTGGCTCAAATGTCGGTTGGAATTTAACAGTTGCAAATACACAATTTGCCACGGCAACGGGTACGGCACTTGATGGTGCTAAGTTAACCTTAACAAATGGTTCAATTATTAATGGTAATGGGGCAAAGTTTGTGGCTAATCCTGCAGCAACTATGCTTTTAGATGGTTCATCTAAAGCTGTTCCAGCAGTAGATGCAGCTAAAGATAAAGGTATGGGGCCTAACACATTACCTGTTACTAAAGCAACTTTAGAAGTACCTGGTGCAACAAGTAAATTAAATGAAAAATATACATCAACAATTACATGGACATTAAAAGACGCAGCATTATAAAATGCAGAAAGGGATAGGTTAAAACAATGAGCTTGAAAAAAAATATACGACTAGCAGTAGCCATTGTCCCCCTCCTTGCATTTTCGATGATGGTAAATTCAGTAGCCGATGCAGCAGTTGCAACTGATGGAAAAACTGCGATATCATCAGCTAACTTAACATTACTTGAAAAGTCTGGTCCTGTTGATCCGTTAGATCCATCAAAACCAGTGCACCCACTCAATCAAGTTACGCCAACAACTGGAGACTTAAGAATAGATTATATTTCTAGTTTTCATTTTGGGGCACAGGATATCTCGGGGAGTAATAAAACCTACTATGCAACTTTTGATAAAGTAGCTGACATGACTAACCGTCGTGACTCAAGTGGAGTGTGGGACACACAAAACCTAACAGATAAAGATTATTATAATGTACCTAATTACGCCCAGGTCACAAATAATACAACGGGTAATTGGTCATTAGGTGTTAGTAACACTGTTTTTAAAAGTCCTAGCGGGAACGTGCTTAAAGGTGCTGTACTAAATATTAAGAATATCGAAGCACATAGTGAAAATCCAGGTTTAGGGCTAAGCGGGGACTTACCAGGTAACGTTAAACTTACAGGAACTGGTGGTACTCCTGTTTCGGTTGTTAGTACGACAGATGGTAATAGTGATAATCCGTTCGGTACTTGGACACTTGCTATGGGTACTGATAAAGCGGGAACTAACTCTACAGGAAACGATGCAGTGTCGTTATTTGTTCCTGGTACCACTGTGAAAACAAAAGAAGCTTATACATCAACGTTGAAATGGACATTGATAGCGGCTCCATAAAGCTAATTTGAAAAGAAAGAGGATTTTTACATTGAATAAAAAATTTTTTGGAATCATAATGGCGTTTGTGGCAGGATTGGTTTTATTTAGTGGACAAGTTCAAAAAGCGAACGCTGCTGAAATGAACTTTGCCGTTACTGCAAATCTTCCAAGTAATCAAGTTGATAAGCGCCAAACCTATTTTAATTTAAAAATGAAGCCTAATCAGAAACAAGATGTTACTGTCACATTGAAAAATTCGACTAATAAAGCAGTTGTCGTAATGGCTGAGGCAAATACAGCTGTAACCAACGATAACGGTGTGGTTGAATATAGTCATGTGAAACCAAAACTTGATAAAACAATGGTAAATCCTCTATCTTCAATTGTTAAGTCGGATAAAGAAGTGACAATTCCAGCCAAGAAAAGTGTTGTGCATACGTTCCATATCACAATGCCCGCTAAGAAATTTAATGGCGAAATCGATGGTGGATTATACTTCTATGAAAAGATCGACAAAGATAGTGAAAAAAAATCAAAGAGTAACGTTCAAATTAAAAACCGTTATGCATTTGTGATTGGGACAACGTTAACTGAAACAGATGATGTTGTTAAACCTGATATGAAATTACTTAAAATTGAACCAGGTTCAGTTAATTTCCGTAATACATTGAAGGTAAATTTACAAAACCCAACAACAACACCTATTCGTAATTTAAAGGTAGCCGGAAAAGTCTATTCAAGAAATGGGGATGAAGCCTTACATGCTTCAACCACTTCGAATATGACAATGGCTCCCAATACGAATTTTAATTATGGTATTTTTTGGGACAACCAACCCTTTAAACCTGGTAAGTACCGTCTAGAAATGACGGCAACTTCTGGTGTGAATAAGTGGAAATGGACTGAAAACTTCACAATTGATGGCGCAACGGCAGATAAATTGAACGAAAAGGCAGTTGACTTAGAAAAAGATTATACAATGTGGTATATTCTTGCAGGAATCTTCTTACTTCTACTTGTATTATTGATTATTTGGTTCTTAGTTCGTCGTAATAAAAAAGATAAAGAAGAAGCTGTCGCAGAAGCAAAACGACAAATTTTATCAGAATTACAAACTGGTGAAAAAGAAGATAAGTAGTCGAAATGGGTGAGGTATGGTTATGGGGAAAAAAATAACGAGTACTTTAGTAATTGGTCTTTTGGGGTTATCTTTTAGTTTAGGTGCATTCGGTAATACCGCAGAAGCGGCTAGTTATACAAGTGAAATGGGAATTGAATTTGTAGGTAAAATGCCAACAACTTCTCAGGTGACACCAGATCCAGACGGGAGAACACCTGTCTCAAAGAATGTTGCATCGAATCAAAACAGATTACCTCAAACCGGTGAAATAAAAGGATCAGGATTATCAATGATAGGATTTATTCTTTTATCAACCGCAGGATTAATTGGATGGGTTAAATATAACGATTCAAAGCAATCAAAATAAAGAATAGTTAAAATTAAAGTAGGCTACCTTCGTATTTATATGAAGATAGCTTATTTTTTTTGCTTATTATCTAAGTCCAATTTAGTTAAAATTAAAAATATACTAGTGGTTAAATTTGCAAAAGAAAGCGTTAACATGATAAGCTGTGTTTAAGGTATTAATAAAAAAATAAATATAAATATAAGGAGGTATTAGTAATGCTCTAACTAATTTTTTTATGGAGGGCCTGTATCAAATAATTGTTTATAAACCAAAATAGAGGAGATGAATAAAATGAACAAAGTAGAAATGAGTCAGACAAAGAAGAATGTGATTAAAACGGTAGCGGTGGTTGGATTATTGAATTCAGTAATGATTTTAGGGGTAGCTAATAATTCCGTAGATGCTAGTAACCATGAAAAGCAGGTGGCGACAGCTAAAGTAGGTACGAAAGAATTAGGTGTTATTACAAGAGGCTCAATGAAAGTATCTGGAACGGGTGCAAGTGGTCTACACTTACAAGGTAATAATACAGTGACAACAGGTACATTAGATTTTGATTATGAAGGAAAGTCGATTATTTCGGCAGGAATTAATGAATCGACAGACTATGTCTTGTCAGTTCCTTCAGAGTTAGTTCCACTTTTTAACCATGATTCGTTCAATAATTATATAACAGGAAATTTCCAATTTAATAACGGAAGTAAATATACGTATAATAAAAATGATATCCGAGTTGAGGATAATGGTAAAACATTACGAATCAAAAATCCATCTCATTCTTGGATTGCATTTGCCGACTTCAAAGTTCATTTATCTCTTGATATTGGGCAAATGGTAACAGATACAGGTATCAGAGTAGCGGACGCAGAAAATAACTCAAGTTATATATTTAATAGTGGTTTAGTAAAAAATGGTGCGCCAATTGATTGGGACGTGTTGGGTTCATATAATGCTTCTGACACGTTGCCAACATATCACCTAGACCCGGGTTGGGCACTTTTGAAAGAAATTCCAACCGTTGAAACAATTTTTGATACAGATACAACGGTATCAGGTCGTGGTGTTCCAGGTGCTAAAATTGAAGTTAAAGTTGGCGATAAAGTTATAGGGACAGGTATCGTTGATGAAAATGGACTTTACGAAGTTACTATTCCTAAACAACATGAAGATACAACAGTTAGTGTTCGTCAGAATACAGGTGTTGGTTGGAGTGATGTGAAAACTACGGTAGTTAAGCATAAAGATGTTACGATTGCTAAACCAACTGTTGATTCTTATTATCAAAGTGATAAATATTTAACAGGTACTGGAGAAACAGCTGGAAATACAATTATTATTGCTGATGCAAGCGGTAATGAAATTGCTAGAACAGTCGTACAGTCAGATCTTAGTTTCTCTGTACAAATTCCAGAACAAGGAGCCTATACACTTCTTTATATAACTGAAACAAATGGGACAGAAATAAGTCTTGCAACGGTAGTTCCAGTTCGTGAAGGGTAACCAAAATAAACTGTAAATTGGCAAAAGTAATTCATCATTTTTTTTGATGAATTACTTTTGTATTAAAACAAAATCGATAAAGCGGTTACTTCATAAATTAGATAAATATTTTTTAATTAAAAAAATATGTTTACATTTAAATAGATTATAGGTAAACTGGCTATGTCGCAGTAACCAGATAATAAGTTTGCGATTAGGTTACAGCTAAGTTAACGAATAAATCTATTAGGAGGGACTAGGGGGTCACAACTAATCAGCTAGACTAATGAGTTAAATATAGTAATGTTAGGTATAAATAGGCAGCAACTATAGGGGGAGGACTAAACAATGAAAGGGCATAACAGTAATAAAAAAGAACGAATCTCAGCAACGTTAATGACGGGAATTATCTTAGCAGGAGTGATGACAGGTAGCATTGTTAACGTGGTTAACAATGAGGGCCCAGGAACTTCTGTCCAAGCTAAAGAGCTAGATGAAACCGTTAAACCTCAAACAGCATCTTCTGAAAAAACAACCGAAAAAAGTACATCGATAAAAGCAACAAAAGAAGAAATAACAAGCGAAGTAGCAACTAAAGAAGAAGTAACGAAAGCACCAACAAAAAAAGTAGCAACGACTAAAAAAAGTGAGACAGCAGTACCAGCTGCTGGTTATGTTGGTCCATCACAAGGGGCCATTAATACTCAGTGGAGTACTACCGATGTGGCATCAAATTCTAAAAATGAGTATGTGTCACTTACAGGAGGCGGGAAGTTAGTAAATGGTGTTCCAACAAACAACGCGGGAAAAGCAGATGATACAGCGACTCCTGTTTTATATTTTGGTAATGCAGCATTTAATTTCCAACCAAGTGCGCTGACAAATAACGATTCTTACAGTGAACAGGGTAATGCATCTAGTTGGGCATTTACGAAGGTTGGTGCCAGTGGAAGAAATCCTAATCCAAGAAAGTCTTATGGAATTATCATTAATAATGCTATTCCAAAAGATCGTGGATATGGGTATGCAGCAGAAAGTAACACGACGCCTAATACAATTGAAAGTGCTGTAAAACTTGGACCAATTACAGATTACCATCTTTATAAAAATAATGATGGTACTGGATTCAAAGCTACAATGTACGATGTAACATATAAGGTGAGCTATACATTTGAAGAAATGTATGATGCAGCAGGTGGTATATATAGTTATTTCAGTATCACAAATAATGATACTGCAACTCGAGCTATTGGTGCAGCTCAGGGGGTCGATACTTTGGTTGATAAGGATGACGTCCCTGTAAAAAGTTTGGGACCTAACAATGGATTTAAAATGGTAAGTGATAAACATACCTTGAATTACAGATTGAAGGATCCCGGTAATAATACTAGCTTGGGTGGTTGGACTAATTATTCAGCTGGGAAAGCTACCGGTACTGGTATATTAGATATATCAAATATAAGTAGTTATTTCAAAGGTGGAGCTGTAGGAACTGGAATGGAGACATCAGTGCTTGATAAAATTATAGCTATCAACGACATTAGTCAGCCAGATACTCCGTTTAAGGGAGATAGTGCTTTTGTAATAAAAGCTAATCCTAAAACGTTAGCCCCAGGAGAAACATTAACGACAGGTTCTTACTTAACTTATAAAGAAACGACACCAAGTATTCCACCTGTTGCAACTGTAACACCATCAACAATTAATGCTTATGCGGATCAAACAGATTCATTTAAAATTGTAGGTAAAGTTTCAGATGAAGATAGTACAAAGGGATACATTCAAATTAAGTATCCAGATGGGTCAATATCATCGCCAGCAGAGAATACTTATGAAACAACAAAAGATGGTGTCGATTATTCTGCAAAGATTGACCCTACAAAATTAAAAGTAGGTGCAAATAAAGTTATAGTAACTGCGATTGATGCTGGAGGTACCGAACAATTAAAACCAGTTACCGTAACTGTCAACTTATTCAAGTTGGGTGCAACTGCTATTCCACAAAAAATTGATGTTGGCGGAACCGTTACAATAGATGAAACAAAATTAATCAAAGATTTAACAATTATGAATACTAATAAACATACATTAGAAATTGATCCTACAAATCCATCAAATAAACCACTTGATAACACAAAAGTTGGTTTCTATATACAAGATATGATTTTGACGGATACGGATGTGACACCTAATGAAACTGCTAAAGTTGCCGTTCCTGTCAATGTAATAGATGGTGATACCGTCGTTGATGGTGATTCTGTAGTTTACGCTAAGGATTTTAGTACGGACAGTAAATCTATCTCGGGATTAACAGAGACTAAATTAAATGAGTTCATATTAACAGAGAGTTCGGCTAAAGGTTGGATACTATCAACTGGTGCTGATTCTAAAGTTACAGTTAAATCAACGACACTTACACCAACTTCTAGTGCTGGTGACTATGAAGCAGTTATTGTAAATGCTCAGGGTGTTGAAAAAACGATTAAGATCACAGTTGCAGGTGGTGGTTTAGCAATTACTGCAGCCTCTGATGAAATGACTTTTGGTTCAAAAGATGGGGTAATGTTGCCTTACAGTGGAGAAAATTTCAATCTTCAACGTACTGCTGAAAATACTGTATCAATTTCTAATCTAGGCAAAACAGCTTGGACATTGAAGGCTAGCGTTTCAAAACCTTTAACAGATGGATCTAACACATTGAAAGGTGTTTTGAAATATATAGATGCAACTGGAACTGCACAAGATTTAGATACTGGTAGTACAGAGGTTGGTTCAGGTCAGACAGAAGAAACTAAAGATGTCACTTGGGCAGCCGATAAAGGTGTTGTTGCTGAACTTAATGGAAGCAACATGTCACTTAAAGCAGGTAAGTATGCAGGGGAAATAACATGGACACTAACGGATGCGCCTTAATCCTAATCCTTGCTTAATTAACGTTAATCATTAGCATTTTGCTAATATTATAAAAACATCAAAATCTGACGAGGGGAGTAGATACGATGATAAAAAGAAAGTTAATTTTGGGAGTTCTTTTAGGTAGTATGGTACCGGCTGGTTTTACCGTAACGCAAGCTTTGGCAAGCGAAACAGTGAATTATCAGTCGCATGCAACTATTGAATTCGTGAAAAATACTGACGGTACACCGCCAGTTGATCCAACAAATCCAACTGATCCGTTAAAACCGGTTAAACCAGTTAATCCTGGAACAGATGGACCATTATCAATTGATTACGTTTCGAACTTACAATTTAGTCAACAACAAATTTCTGGTAAAGACAGTGTTTATTATGCACAACTTGACCAGTTAGTTGATAAAAACGGTAAGGTTGGGGAATATCCAAACTATGTTCAAGTAACGGATAATCGTGGTTCAAACGCAGGCTGGAAACTAACTGTTGCACAGACCAATCCATTTATGAATGGTAAAAATAAATTAGATGGAACGATTATTACGTTAATGAATGGAACAACTAACGGAAGTAGTAATATGAGTCAGCCGACAGCTAGTCAAGCAGCCATCAATCCAGATGGCAAAGCAGTTACTGTGATGACAGCCAAGGTCGACAAAGGTATGGGAACATGGACAGACCGTTTTGGTAAAGATAATACAGCTGCCAAACAAAGTGTGTCATTACTTGTTCCAGCTGAATCAAACAAAGTAGCAGGGGCTTATAAGTCTGAATTAACATGGACTTTGACAGATGCTAACTTATAAAAAAGGTTATATAAAGGGGAAATAAATGATGAAAAATTCAAGTAAATTATTATTAAGTACATTATTAGGCGTAGGTGTGACAGGTGCCATTATGACAACTGCTCATGCATCTGAAACACAAACATATACATCACACGGTAAAATTGAATTGACTAAAAATGATGGTACAACAGATCCTGGTATTACGGATCCAACAGATCCTGGACATACTATTGATCCAACAGATCCTACAAACCCAACAGATCCAGGTACTGGTGGCCCATTATCAATCGATTATGTTTCTAACTTTAACTTTGGTGCTCAAAAGATGTCAGGTAACAACGAAACATATGACTCTCAATTAGTGACAGTTAAAGATGCATCCGGAGCTGATAAAGATCTTGCAAACTTCCTACAAGTTTCAGATAACCGTGGAACAGTAGCAGGTTGGAAACTTACTGTTCAACAAGCAAAAGCATTTACAAGTGAAACAACAAAATCAGAATTAGATGGGACAACAATTACGTTATCTAATCCTGAAGCAACTAATGCTGATAATAACGCATCAAAACCAAAACCAACATTAACAAATAGCGTTGACATTTCAGCTACATCAGGGGACAAAGTTGTTATGCAAGCAAAAGATGGCGCAGGTTCTGGTACATGGTCTGAATCCTTTGGTAACGCAACAACAGATGCTGCTAAAGCCAAAGCTTCTGTTAAATTAGCTATCCCTGGTGATAGTAAAAAAGTTGCAGAAAAATACACATCAGATATTACATGGACACTTACAGACGCTAACTTATAAAATCTAAATTAGTCAATAAAAAATAAAAATGGTTATTAATTAAAAGGGGAAATAAATTATGAAAACAACTAAAATCGTTACAAGCGCAATTATTTTATCAACATTAGGTTTAGCTGCAGCACCTGCAGTACATGCTGCAGATTATACATCAACAGGTAAGGTTGGATTTATGGAAAATACAGATCCAACAACACCCGTTGATCCAACGGATCCAACAGGCCCAGTAGGCCCAACGGATCCAACAGACCCAGATAATCCTCAACCAGGAACACCTGGCCCATTATCAATTGATTACGTTTCTAACTTTGATTTTGGTTCAAAAAATAAGGTTTCTGGAGACGATACAACTTACTACGCTGCACCTGTTAAATTAGCTGATAAAGATGGTAAAGAAGTTACAAGAGCTAACTACCTACAAGTAACAGATAAACGTGGATCAAATAAAGGCTGGAAATTGTCAGTTAAACAAGTAAAACAATTTAACGATAGTAAGACTGATTTAGATGGCGCACAGCTAAGTATGGGAACACAAACTTTAAATTCTAAAAATATTGGCGGAACAACAGATCCAGCTATAGCTAAAGCTACAATTACAACATCAATTGGTGCTGACGTTGCTGTCTTAGATGCTGGTAAGGATCAAGGTATGGGGACTTGGACAGATTCATTTGGTGTCTACGATGCTGATGCTACAAAAGATACAGCAAGTAAAGCTGTCTCATTGAAAGTACCTGGTAATTCAGCTAAAACGGTCGGTTCATCATATACAACAGATTTAACATGGACATTAACAGACGCTGGTTTATAAAATTAAGTCATATCACTTTCTAATAGGCTACAAAAAAATAGGGAATTAAAAAAAGGGGAAATTAAAATGAAAACAACTAAAATCGTAACAAGCGCAATCGTATTAACAACATTAGGTTTAATTGCAGCACCAGCTGTAAATGCAGCAACAGTAGGATCACTTCCAACAAAAGGTAGCGTTGGTTTTACAGATAATACAGATCCAACAGGTCCAGTTGATCCAACAGATCCAACAGATCCAGTTGACCCAACAGACCCTCCAATTAACCCAGGAACAAATGGTCCATTATCATTAGATTATGTTTCAAACTTTGATTTTGGTTCAAAAAATAAAGTTTCTGGTAGTGATACAACTTACTACGCAGCTCCTGTTGAAATAACAGATTCTAAAGGAACAGCAAAAGAAGTAGCTAACTACTTACAAGTAACAGATAACCGTGGATCAAATGCTGGTTGGACAGTTAATGTTAAGCAAGAAGGCGCATTTACTGACGGTACAAAAGAATTAACTGGTGCTCAATTGAGTATGAAAGATCAAACATTTAATTCAACAAATATGGATGCGACAACAACACCATCAATAATTGGTGATAAAGATAATAATAGTGTCGTTGCTCCTACAGTTGGTAGCGATGTTAAGGTTGTTACTGCTACAGACGGTCAAGGAATGGGAACATGGACTGATTCATTTGGTAAAGATGCTAAAGCTAAAGCCGTTTCATTAACAGTACCTGGTAAAACAGCTAAAAATCTTGGAACAATATATACAACAGATTTAACATGGACATTAACAGACGCAAACTTATAAAAATTGGGTTAACAAAAGGGGAAATAAATTATGAAGAAAACAGCAATTGCAACAGCAGCACTTTTAACCGTTACTTTGTTTTCAACAGTAGCACCAGCAGTACATGCTGCTGATGTAACATTACCTTCATCAGGTGATGTCAACTTTGTAGCTGATCCTGCTACTGGAGCTGGAGAAATTAAATTGACAAAGGCACCAAGTGTTGATTTTGGAGATCAAAAAATTAGTGGATCAGATGCAAAATATGATGCAGCTACTATTACAGATTCTATCGTTGTTGATGACAACCGTGGTTCAAATGAAGGTTGGAAATTAACAGTTGCCAACACACAGTTTACCGGCTCAAAAGAATTAGCTGGGGCTAAGTTAACATTGACGCCTGGAACTGTTTCTAATAATAATGGGGCAAGTTATAATGCTACCCAACCAACAGCGGATATGGTTTTAGACGGATCTAGTCAAAGTGTTGCAGTAGTAGATGCAGCTAAAGACATGGGTATGGGTACTAACACGTTACCTGTTACTAAGGCAACCTTAGACGTACCTGGTGCATCAACTAAATTAAAAGAAAAATATACATCAGTAATTACATGGACGTTAAACGACGCACCATTATAGGATGCAGAAAGGGATAGGTTAAAACAATGAGCTTGAAAAAAAACTTACGACTAGTAGTAGCCATTGTCCCCCTCCTTGCAATTTCAATAATGGGAAATTCAGTGGCTGATGCAGCAGTAGCGCCTGATGGAAAAACTGCAACCACAGCGGCTAACTTAACATTACTTGCAAAGTCTGGTCCAGTTGATCCATTAGATCCGACAAAACCAGTACAACCAATTAATCCAGTTACGCCAACTACTGGTGACCTGAGGATAGATTATATTTCTGATTTACATTTTGGTACTCAGAAAATTTCAGGAAATAAAAAATCTTATTATGCTGCTTTTGATAAAGTAGCTGATTTAACAGGACATCGTGATGAAGCTACAGGTGAGTGGGTTATAGATAAGCTCACGGATGCAGATTATAGGGATGTACCTAATTACGTTCAGGTTACAAATAATACGACAGGAAACTGGTCGTTGACGGTTAGTAACACATCATTTAAAAGTGGTGCTAATGAACTTAAGGGTACTGTGCTTACAATAAAAAATGTAGCATCGAAAACAGATAACGGAGATCCTGATGCCGGTTTATTTACCGATAGTATATTATTAAAAGGTGACGGTGCATCATATCAAGTAGTAGATCCAACTGCCAATACTAATCCCACAGGGACCTGGACAATAGCAATGGGTGATGCAACAACAGGTAATAAATCAGCGAGATTGGATGTGCCTGGCCCGGCTGAAAAAGTAGCTGGTGAAACATATACGTCGACATTAAACTGGACATTGACGGCGGCTCCATAAAGTTAATTTGAGAAGAAAGAGGATTTTTACATTGAATAAAAAATTTTTTGGAATCATTATGGCGTTTGTGGCAGGATTAGTTATATTTAGTGGACAAGTTCAAAAAGCGAATGCTGCTGAAATGAACTTTGCTGTTACTGCAAATATTCCAAACAACCAAATTGATAAGCGCCAAACGTATTTTAATTTAAAAATGAAACCGAACCAAAAGCAAGACATTACTGTCACATTAAAAAATTCGACTAACAAAGATGTTACTGTAATGGCTGAAGCAAATACAGCGATTACAAATGATAACGGAGTGGTTGAATACAGTCACGTGAAACCAAAACTTGATAAAACAATGGTAAACCCTCTATCTTCAATCATTAAGTCAGATAAAGAAGTGACAGTACCGGCTAAGAAAAGCATTGAGCATACATTCCATATCACAATGCCCGCTAAGAAATTCAATGGCGAAATTGACGGTGGCTTGTACTTCTATGAAAAAATTAACAAAGATAGTGAAAAAAAATCAAAGAGTAACGTTCAAATTAAAAACCGTTATGCCTTTGTTATTGGGACAACGTTAACTGAAACTGACGATGTTGTTAAGCCTGATATGAAATTACTTAAGATTGAGCCCGGATCAGTTAATTTCCGTAATACATTGAAGGTAAACTTACAAGATCCAACAACAACACCAATCCGTAACCTGAAAGTTGATGGAAAAGTCTATTCAAGAAATGGTGATAAAGCACTACATGCTTCAACCACTTCGAATATGACAATGGCTCCAAATACAAACTTTAATTATGGCATTTTCTGGGATAACCAACCCTTTAAGCCTGGTAAGTACCGTTTAGAAATGACGGCGACTTCTGGGGTACATAAGTGGAAATGGACAGAATATTTCACAATTGATGGCGCAACGGCAGATAAATTGAACGAAAAAGCGGTTGACTTAGAAAAAGATTACACAATGTGGTATATCCTTGCAGGAATCTTCTTGCTATTACTTCTATTGTTGCTCATCTGGTTCTTAGTTCGTCGTCGTAACAAAAAAGATAAAGAAGAAGCTGTCGCAGAAGCAAAACGACAAATTCTAGAAGAATTACAAACTGATAAAAAAGAAGATAAGTAGTCAAAATAGACGAGGTATGGTTATGAGAAAAAAACTAATGAGTGTTTTAATAATTAGTCTTTTGGGGTTATCTTTTAGTTTAGGTGCATTCGGTAATACTGCAGAAGCGGCTAGTTATACTAGTGAGGTTGGAATCGAATTCGTTGGTAAAATGCCAGAGAAAACGAAACCAACCACACCGACAACAAGACCAACAACAACGTCCCCCACGACGCCAACAACTTCACAGGTAACACCGGATGGGAAAACACCTGTCTTAAAAAATGCAGCAAAAGGTCAAACCAGTTTACCTCAGACTAGTGAAATGAAAGAATCAGGACTATCAATGATGGGCCTTGTTCTGTTGCTAGCTATGGGATTAGTTGGCTGGTTTAAAAGAAATTATGCAAAATAATTAAAATTTAATAGTTTAACTAAAAAGAGTTTTTCCTCGTAAAAATACGAGGAAAAACTCTTTTTTTATTGCGATATTTATTAAAGGTTCTATTACAACTGTTGTTGATAAATATATTACAGAGCCCTTAATTTAAGAGGTTGGGTTTTTGCTTAAATATTAAATTAGATTAACGTTATGGTTAAATCACTTTGAAGTAATGTTGAAATTATGATAGCATAAAAATGTTGTTAATGAAAAAATAGATTAAAGTAATAGCATTTAAGGGTAGTTTTATCCCACAGTATATTCACAAAATATTAAAAGGGGATAGTATGGGAAAAATATATATAGAAATATTAGCGACTATCGGGATACAAATAATACCCTTTATATTTATCATAGATGGATATATCCATAGAAATGGTATTGGCTTAAATAATGGTGATGGGTTACTTGTTTTAGGTGTTTTATTATTATTTGGAATGGGTATTATATATACTATTACGTATTTATTAGATGTAATGATTAAAAGGCATAATAAGTACTTAGTACCTAAATTTAAATACTTATTATTAATGTATTGGGTATTTCTAGATGTTATTATAGTAATTTATTTAAGTTTTAGAAATTTCTTTTAGAGTAGGAAAATCAAATTTTTCATCAACATTCGGGAAAAGGTAAATATGTTGAGGTATATAAAATAAAGGAATAGCCATATTATGCTGCGGGTTCATTTAACCCTATTTATATTCATAAAATAACATCATATTAAGGAGCTAAAAATGTTGAAACTTTTAAAAAATTCCAAAGTATTACATTCATTTTTTAATATTATATTTATTATAGAAACTTTTAGTTTATTTCTTGATACTGCATTTTCATTAGGCGGAATGGGAAGTCAACATATAGATCTATTCCTTTCAGTATCAAGTATAATCGTTCTTTTACAATTTTTTATGCTGATTGTCCAATTTAATTATTTCGATAAAATAATAATAGTAATCCTTTCAATGTTTAATATTGTATTAAACGCAATTATGTTGATCATTGAGATTAATAATGATTGTTATCTTCCTACATTAGAATCCTTCCTGGTAGCTATTTTGATTTCACTGTTCTTTATATGTAAATACTATAAATCAGGAGAAACTAAATGATTAGAAAAGTAATCAATTCAAAAATAATAGCAATCAGTTTAAATATAATATTAATGATTCTTGCAATTATAATGATTGTTCATGCTCTTTCAGGTAAATTCTATAGTGAAGATGTATTCATGTTATTAGTAGGGAACATTGAGATAATTATGATTTTATTACAGAATAAATTATGTAAATATCGTGGTATTATAATACTATCAATTTTTAATGTGATTTTAAATGTAACTCTATCAAATTTGGTTTATACAGACCCGTTAGTTTGGGCTTGTTACATTGGGTCAATTATTTCTATCTTCTTTATGATTAAATTCCCAAAAATGACTTCGTATTAAAATGGGTGATTACGGTAAAAAGAGCTAAACAGAAAATCCTATCTCTTAATTGAGGTAGGATTTATTTTTTATGAAACGTAATGGTAACGATTACAATCCAACTATATTAACGATTTTAATTTATTATTGATTGAACTAATTTTTTTCTACTATGTTGCTTATTATATTTTGTAGTGTGGTAAGAACGCCATGGCTATCTTAAGAAACATGATATATAATTAATGTAAGCGAAAACAAAAAACCTTATATCAACATATAAGGTTTTTCAAAAGAAAATATTTTAATTTTAACGATGCGCCATGAGGGAGTCGAACCCTCAGCTCAAGAACCGGAATCTTACGTGCTATCCATTACACCAACGGCGCAGTATAGTTAATAGTTTAGCTGAATTACGTAAAAAAAACAAGTAACGAAAGCGGAGGTTGAGAAATAATGGCTATTGAACAGAAATTTAAGCAACAACAAACGCAAATTCAAAAACTGGCAATGACACCAGAGCTCCAACAATCAATTAAAATGTTGCAATATAATATAGAAGATTTACAAGAATTTGTCACTGAAAAAATGATGGAAAACCCTTTGATTGAAGCTGTTGACGACAATCAGAGAATCCAAGCAGGGGAGTCTCGTTATAAAGTTAATCTAACAACAAATGGTGATACTGATTATATGAATTCAGTCAGTGATGATGAATCACAATCTTTATTGGATTATTTATTGGAACAAATTTATCTAACGATGCGTCAAACACCGCTTAGAAAGGTTGTTCTTTACTTAGTAGATTATATTGAACAGACGGGCTATTTTAATGCTAATTTGGATGATTTAGCAGAAGAATCAGGAATACCACCCATTATGTTATTAGATGCGTTAACCTTGATTCAACGCTTAGATCCGCCCGGTGTTGGTGCACGTAATTTACAAGAAAGTTTAATGTTACAGATTGATTCTGACGATTTAGCGCCTGAATTGGCATATACAGTCATAAAAGATGATTTTGATAACTTTGTCGATCGTAAATGGTCGGACATAGCAAAAAAATATCGTGTTAATCTTTCAGAAATTCAAGAAATATCAGATTTTGTTCGCACATTATCACCTAATCCAGGTGCAGGATTTGGGACAACTAGAATTGGTAAAATCTATCCAGATTTAGTTTTGAAAAAAAGTAATAATGAATTAACATTATTCAAAGTTCGCGGTGCACAGCCTGAAGTTGTTTTTCAACAAAAATATTTTGATGATATGTCAAAAGACCAAGATCCTGAAGTAATCAAATATTTAACTGAAAAGAAACGGGAATATGAATGGCTAGTTCATGGCTTGAAACAACGAGGCGATACCATTTTAAAAGTAGGACAATATATTTTGAAATATCAGGCTGACTTCTTCACTGATAAAACCAAACCAATTAAGCCATTACTTTTACGGGAAGTTGCAGCCGCTTTAGGTGTTCACGAATCAACAATTAGTCGAACCGTTAATGATAAGTACATTGAAACAGAATCTGGTGTTTATGAAATAAAATCATTCTTTGGACAAATCGCAAATAAGAACAAAAAGAATGCTGAAGAGCTATCTTCAAAAACGATTATGACAACTATGCAGACTTTGATTGAATCTGAAGATAAAACGAAACCTTTCTCTGATCAAAAAATAGTTTTACAATTAATGAAACAAAACATCGATATTTCGAGACGAACAGTTGCAAAATATCGTGAAAACCTGAACATTCCATCGTCATCAGCAAGAAAACGCTACAAGGATTAGGAACAATTATGACCTTATCTCATATATCAAACGTCAATTGCTGACATGGCAGATAGTCGTTTGAAGTGCTTGCAAAGTATGAAACAACCTGATATAATTTGTCTTGTAATAAAGGTATGAAGACACTTTGATTAATGCAGAATGTTATCGTGCTTTGTTTTTTTAGAATTAATGGGTCATAATGCGACACTGTGGGACAAATAATGCCCCATAAGAGAGCAGGTGCAGTATGCATCATGAATTAGAGTGGATCGAAGCAATTGCACCAGACATGATTAAAGTTTTAAAACAAAGATATTTTGTTTTAAGACAGATTGAATGGATGATGCCTGTTGGTCGCAGAATGTTGGCAGCAACTTTAAATCTAAGCGAACGCGTTATGAGAACCGAAACAGATTTTCTGCGTAAGCAAGAACTTATCGTCGTTGGTAAGTCAGGAATGACGCTAACGGATAGAGGTATATCAGTACTACATGGCCTTGAAAAAGTGATGGATAATTTAGTTGGTGTTCGACAGGATGAACAAGAGTTGAGTCGAATTTTAGGCATTGAACATTGTTTGATTGTATCAGGCGATTCCGATGAACAACCTAAAGTTTTAGAGTCAATGGGTAAGAGTCTAGCTGCTAAGTTAGCACTCTTATTGCCAGAAGGTAAAAATTTAATTGCGGTAATGGGTGGCACAACGATGGCTCAAGTAGCTGATCAGTTGACAACACGTCTTTCAATTAAGCGCGATTTAACTTTTTTACCAGCCAGAGGTGGTGTTGGTGAATCAGTAGATATACAAGCCAACTCGATTAGTGGTAAGATGGCATTACACACAGGCGGCAAACATAGAGCCTTGTATGTACCTGAACAACTAAGTGAGAAAACGTACGAGCCTCTTCTTGAAGAACCGAGCATTCAAGAAGTTTTGAACTTAATCAAGGAAAGCAATGCTGTAATTCACAGTATTGGAGAAGCAATGCATATGGCTAAGCGTCGTGACATGTCTAGTGGTATAATAGACATGTTGAAAGAGGACAAAGCTGTAGGTGAGGCATTCGGATATTTCTTTGATGCTCAAGGCAAGGTCGTTTATAGGATTCCTCGTATCGGTTTACAAATAGAGGATCTCACGCACATAAAATGTATTTTCGCAGTTGCAGGTGGCCATTCTAAGGCCGAAGCAATTGTGGCATACATGAAACTTGCACCTAAACAGACGTGGTTAATCACGGATGAGGGTGCCGCAAACTCGATTTTAAAAAAGTAGTGTGCAAACACGCTTTTTAAAATAAATAAATCTTCATTTCCTAAAGGAGGAAATTTAAGTATGTCAGTAAAAGTTGGTATTAACGGTTTTGGCCGTATTGGTCGTTTAGCTTTCCGTCGTATTGCTGAAGTTTCAGATAACATCGAAGTTGTAGCAATCAACGATTTAACTTCTCCATCAATGTTGGCTCATTTATTAAAATATGATACAGCCCATGGTAACTTCGACGCAGAAGTTAGCGCAACAGATAATGGTATTGTTGTTAATGGTAAGGAAATTCCTGTATATGCAGAAGCAGATGCATCAAATATTCCTTGGGTTAAAAACAATAATGTTGATATCGTATTAGAATCAACTGGTTTTTACGCATCAGAAGAAAAAGCTTCAGCTCATATTAAAGCTGGCGCAAAACGTGTATTAATCTCAGCTCCTGCTGGTAAAATGCCTACAATCGTTTACGGTGTAAATGATGACATTTTAACTTCAGATACTAAGATTGCTTCTGCTGGTTCATGTACTACTAACTGTTTAGCACCACTTGCTGGCGCTGTTAACGATGCTTTCGGTATCGAAGTTGGTACAATGACAACAGTTCATGCTTACACAGCTACACAAAAATTACAAGATGGTCCTGACCGTGGTGGAAACTTACGTGCTGCACGCGCTGCTGCAGGTAACACAATTCCTCATTCTACTGGTGCTGCTAAAGCTATCGGTATGGTAATCCCTGATCTTGTTGGTAAATTGAATGGCCATGCACAACGTGTCCCAGTTATTACTGGTTCATTGACAGAATTGGTTACAATCTTGAAATCAAAAGATCTTACAGTTGATGAAGTAAATGCTGCTATTAAAGCAAGAACTGAAAACAACGAATCATTTGGTTACAATGCTGACGAAATCGTTTCATCAGATATCATTGGTACAAGTTTTGGTTCAATCTTTGACCCAACACAAACTGAAGTAACTGGTACTGGCGCTAACCAATTGGTTAAAACTGTTGCTTGGTACGATAACGAATCTGGCTTTACAGCACAAATGATTCGTACATTAGAAAAATTTGCTAGCTTAGAAGCATAATCTAGTTAAACTTTTTTAAAACCGCATATAACTATGCTTAGGCGGAGGGACGCAATACTCCCTCTGCCTTTTTATTTAATCAAAATTACACAGGAGGCTATTATAATGGCTAAATTAATCGTTTCAGATTTAGATGTAAATGACAAAAAAGTTTTAATTCGTGTCGATTTTAATGTTCCTATTAAAAACGGTGTGATTGGTAATGATAACCGTATCGTTGCTGCATTACCAACTATCAAATATGTAACTGAAAATGGTGGTAAAGCCATTCTTCTTTCTCATCTTGGTCGTATTAAGACTGAAGAAGACAAAAAAGAATTATCATTACGTCCAGTTGCAGAACGTTTATCTAACTTATTAAACAAACCTGTTACTTTTGTTCCTGCTACACGTGGTCCTCAATTAGAAGACGCAATTGCAGCAATGAAAGACGGCGATGTTTTAGTAATGGAAAACACACGTTTTGAAGATTTAGATGGTAAAAAAGAAAGCAAAAACGATCCTGAATTAGGTAAATACTGGGCTTCACTTGGCGACTTGTTTGTCAATGATGCTTTCGGTACAGCTCATCGTGCACATGCTTCTAACGTTGGAATCTCAAGCAACATGGAACAAGCTGCTGCTGGATTCTTAATGGAAAAAGAAATCAAATTCTTAGGTGAAGCTGTTGACGAACCAAAACGTCCATTTGTTGCTATCTTAGGTGGCGCAAAAGTTTCAGATAAGATTGGTGTTATTTCTCATTTACTTAAAAAAGCTGACAAAGTTATCGTTGGTGGTGGTATGACTTATACTTTCTACGCTGCTAAAGGTATGAAGATTGGTTCATCATTAGTTGAAACAGACAAAATTGATTTAGCTAAACAAATCATTGAAGAAGCTGGCGACAAATTAGTATTACCAGTTGATTCAATCGTTGCTGAAAAATTTGATAACGATGTTGAACACAAAACTGTTGATGGTGACATTCCTGACGGTTACATGGCATTGGATATCGGACCTAAATCTGTTGCAGAATTTAAAGATGTTTTAAAAGATGCTAAAACAGTTGTATGGAACGGACCAATGGGTGTATTCGAAATGAGCAACTATGCTAACGGAACACTTGAAATCGGTAAATTCTTGGGTACTTTATCAGAAGCTACAACAATCGTTGGTGGTGGTGATTCAACTGCTGCTGTTCAACAATTAGGTGTTGCTGATCAATTAACTCATATTTCTACTGGTGGTGGCGCTTCACTTGAATACCTTGAAGGTAAAACTTTACCAGGTATTGCTGCTATTACAACAAAATAATTTTTAATTAAATTGTCGTAAGAAACCGTCTATTAACGAAAGGAAGTTATTATTTTGCGTAAACCAATTATTGCTGGTAACTGGAAAATGAACAAAGGCCCTAAAGAAACTGCTGAATTCGTAGCAGGTCTTAAAGGTAAATTACCAAAGTTTGACGATGTTGAATCTGTTATTGCTGCTCCTGCAGTAGATTTACAAACATTACTTGATGCTGCTAAAGGTACTGACTTAAAAGTTGCTGCTGAAAATGCATACTTTGAAGATGAAGGTGCTTTTACTGGTGAAACTTCACCAAAAGTTCTTTCTGAAATGGGTGTTGACTATGTTGTTATTGGTCATTCAGAACGTCGCGAATACTTCGGCGAAAATGATGACGATATTAACAAAAAAGCACATGCTGTTTTCAATAATGGTATGGTTCCTATTATCTGCTGTGGTGAAACGTTAGAACAACGTCAAGCCGGCGAAGCAGAATCATGGGTTGCTGGACAAGTTTCTGCTGCATTAAGAGGCTTATCTGTTGAACAAGTTAATCTTGCAGTTATTGCATACGAACCAATCTGGGCTATCGGTACTGGTGAAACAGCTACTTCTGACCAAGCACAAGAAATCTGTGCAGTAATTCGTAAAACAGTTGCTGATTTGTATGACCAAACAGTTGCTGATAAAGTTCGTATCCAATACGGTGGTTCAGTTAAACCTGGTAACGTCGTAGAATTAATGGGTAAAGACGATATTGATGGTGGTTTAGTTGGTGGCGCAAGTATGGAAACTGCTTCATACTTAGACCTTGTTAACTTCAAAGCATAATTCGTATTTTAGCTGTTAAAAAGATTGAAAATGAATCAATAAACTATTAAAATAATGGTAAGGGTGTTATTGTATCCCCGCCAAAAAACGTTTTTAAAGGAGAGTACAAATTTATGTCAATGATTACAGATATTTATGCACGCGAAGTTCTAGATTCACGCGGTAACCCAACTGTTGAAGTTGAAGTTTACACAGAAGACGGCGCAATGGGCCGCGGAATTGTTCCTTCAGGTGCTTCAACTGGTGAACATGAAGCCGTTGAATTACGTGATGGCGACAAATCTCGTTACATGGGCTTAGGCGTTACTAAAGCTGTTGACAACGTAAACAACATTATCGTTAAAGAAATTGTTGGATATGATGTTACTGATCAAGTTGGTATTGATAAAGCTATGATCGCATTAGATGGTACACCAAACAAAGGTAAATTGGGCGCTAACGCTATTTTAGGTGTTTCAATTGCTGCTGCTCGTGCTGCTGCTGATGAATTAGAAGTTCCTTTATACAGTTACTTAGGCGGATTTAACGCACATGTCCTTCCAACTCCTATGATGAACGTTATCAATGGTGGATCACATGCTAACAACAGTGTTGATTTCCAAGAATTCATGATCATGCCTGTTGGCGCACCTTCTATCAAAGAAGCTGTACGTATGGGTTCAGAAACATTCCATAACTTACAAAAGATTTTAGCTGAAAAAGGCTACTCTACTGCTGTTGGTGATGAAGGTGGTTTCGCTCCTGATCTTAAGAACAATGAAGAACCATTTGAAATCTTAATCGAAGCAATCGAACGTGCCGGTTACAAACCTGGTAAAGATATTGCTATCGCATTTGATGCTGCTTCATCAGAATTCTACAATGCTGAAACTGGCAAATATAGATTACAATATGAAGGCGAAAATGGCCAAGATTATACTTCTGAAGAAATGGTTGAATTCCTTGAAGCAATCGTTGACAAATACCCAGTTATCTCAATTGAAGATGGCTTGGATGAAAACGATTGGGAAGGCTGGAAGATGATGACAGCTAAATTGGGCAACAAAGTTCAATTAGTTGGGGATGATTTATTTGTTACAAACACTGACTACCTTAAAAAAGGTATCGAAATGGGCGTTTCAAACTCAATCCTTATCAAAGTTAACCAAATCGGTACACTTACAGAAACAATGGAAGCTATCGAAATGGCTAAAGAAGCTGGTTATACAGCTATCGTTTCTCATCGTTCAGGTGAAACTGAAGATACAACTATCGCTGACTTAGTTGTTGCAACTAATGCTGGCCAAATCAAGACTGGTTCATTGAGCCGTGTTGATCGTATCGCTAAGTACAACCAATTAATGAGAATTGAAGATAACTTAGAAGAAACATCAGAATACAAAGGTATCCACTCATTCTACAACTTGAGTTCAGATGCTCGCGATACAATCGTTAACAAATAATTCTTTATGAATTAAGCGTTTCTGATTGAAAGAAGGTCCTACCTAATTTGATTTTAGGTGGGACCTTTTTTGTATTATAATAGGACGCACTATATTGAAAGGTAAAACTTATTGTTGTATAATTTAGATGTTGGAAATTATAGTTAGGAATGTGAGCGTGTATGAAAAAATCAGAGCGTATTACAATACAAGATGATCTAACATCAAAAGTTTATGATCTTATTTTAAACGAAGAAACGACAAATGAGGAACGTCTCTTATTAGTTGATTTTAAAAATAAAGTTGAGCGTGGGCAGTACTTCGAGAAGGCAGTCGCTGATTTAGCGGAGTCGTTGCGCTTATTGGCTGTAAGTAATTTAAAAAATAAAATAAAGTTAAGTGCTGACGTTGGTCGATTTTATATGGAAATTTCGACAACCGGTTTATTTAAAAAAAATTTAGGCTGGGGACTTATAGCTATGAGTATGATTTATCATCCTTAAGTGATCATTAGATTATGCTAGTTTTTAAGAAGAGTTATTCAATAGTTGAATAATTCTTTTTTTGTTACTAATGAGTTCAGCAAATAATTGGATTTTAGCATATACTAATAGAATGAAGAGGTGTGTATGGTTTTATGACAAAACAAGGTATCAAAGAGCGATTGAATTTAACTAATCTCATATTTATTTTAAGAGGGCTATTAATTGGGCTCGTTACAGGTATCGTTGTAAGTCTATTTAGGTTAGCTATTATTTATGTGCTTAAAGTCTTTATCTATTTTTACCAGGCAATTAATCAGAATATGTGGTTACTGTTTCCAATGATTCTTTTGAGTCTAGCTATGGTACTAGGTATTGGAACACTAATGAAGCAAGAGCCAAATATTATGGGATCCGGTATTCCGCAAGTAGAGGGCCAGCTTGCTGGTAATCTTGAAATGCGTTGGTGGTCAGTTTTATGGCGAAAATTTATCGGTGGTGTTTTAGGCATTGGATCAGGGCTATTCCTCGGCCGTGAAGGCCCATCTATTCAACTAGGTGCAGCAGTCGGACAAGGATTCGCAGAGATGACTAAACATACTGAATCGGAACGCCGCATTCTGATTGCAGGTGGTGGCGCTGCAGGTCTATCCGCAGCTTTTAATGCACCAATTGCGAGTACGCTTTTTATATTAGAGGAAGTGTATCATAATTTTTCACCGTTGATTTGGACAACAGCATTAGCTAGTTCAATTTCAGCCAATTATATTTCATTGCATTTTTTCGGTCTAAAACCGGCGCTACAAATGATGGATATTCAGACCTTATCATTGTTACAATACTGGCATTTGATTGCTTTAGGGCTTATTTTGGGCCTCCTAGGCTATCTGTATCAAAACGTATTACTTAAATCGACTGATTTATATAATATTCTACATAAAATTCCGATTTTTTATCGCTCAATTGTCCCTTTTATTTTAGTTATTCCGATTGGATTATACTTACCACAAACTTTAGGTGGCGGTAATGAGATTATTTTAAGTCTAGTTCAAAGTAAATCATTGACCGTTTTATTGGGACTCTTTCTTTTAAGATTTATCTTTTCAATGATATCCTATGGTTCTGGATTACCAGGTGGTATTTTTCTGCCTATTCTAACATTAGGCGCTATTATTGGCGCTGGGTATGCAACTGTTATGATAATGTTAGGGTTGTTACCAGCTAAATATATAACTGATTTTATTATTTTTGGAATGGCCGGGTACTTTGCTGGAATTGGTAAAGCACCTTTTACAGCTATTTTATTAGTTACGGAAATGGTGGGTAGTTTACATCACTTAATGCCACTAGCCATTATTTCATTAGTTTCATTTTTAGTTATTGATATTTTAGGCGGCGCACCTATCTACGATTCTTTACTTAAAAAATTAATTGGTCAAAATGAAATTGATTTGGGCGGTAAAAAGGACCGACTTGAGACGCCTATTTTTGCTGGATCAAATTTAGAAAATAAAAAAGTTTCAGAAGTAGTTTGGCCTGAAAATAGCTTATTAATCACGGTTAGACGTGGTGAAAAGCAATTAATTCCACATGGTGTGACGGTTTTAAAAGCAGGAGATACATTAGTTCTTTTGACTGAGCACCAAAATCGACCTAAACTTAAGACAGAAATGGATACATTATCCGGATTTGAATCACTTTAATAAAATAATAACGGTGGAAAATTAATGCAAACTGTGCTAAATTAGTATAGATATAGATTACGTAATTGGGTTAAGGAGGTAAATGATTTGACTAACATACTAACAATTTTAATTATCATCGTTTCAGTCTTAATGATTATCGCTGTTATGATGCAACCTGCAAAAACAAATAACGCTTCAGGTGCTTTATCTGGTGGCGGTGGTGGTGCTGACGATTTATTTAGCAAACAAAAACCACGTGGATTCGAAGCATTTATGCAAAAAGTAACCTTTGTCTTGGGCGTTTTATTTTTCTGTCTAGCTCTAGGACTTGTCTATTTGGCCTCAAAATAATAATAAAGAAAGCCTCCTGTGCAAACAATTGTTGCAGCAGGAGGCTTTTATTTAGAAATAAAATAAAATTAATAATAAATAAATGTAACGCAAATACGAATATGAAAACGAGGTATACATGGATAAAAAGATGCAAGAACTTATATTAAAAGAACTAAAAATTAAAGAAAATGAATCTTTCAGTGTTGAAGAATTAACAGCTGCCCTTAAATTAGAAGGCCAGGATGCGTTCAAAGAACTTGTTAAAACACTTGCTGAAATGGAACGTAAACGTGAAGTGAAAATTACATCAGAAGGCAAATTTCAAATTGCACTTCAAACACCACAATTAGTGGGTATTTTTCATGCAAATGATCGTGGATTTGGATTCGTTACGATTGATCCAGAACAACCTGATGTTTTCGTTAATCCAACACAAACAATGTCTGCCTTAAATGGTGATAGTGTTGAGATTGAGATTACAAGTGCTGCTAAACCTGGGGATGACCGTGGTCCTGAAGGTAAAGTTAATAAAATTGTTGAACATAATGTAACATCAATTGTTGGTGAATTTGAAGTTGAACCATCTGACCTTGAAAATTCAGGAATAATTGGCCATTTAGTTGTTAAAAACAAGAAATTACAACGTTATAACTTATTGGTAACAGGGGTTGGTTTACATCCAGTTGCCGGAGAAGTTATTACAGCTGATATTACTGCTTACCCAACAAGTGAAAAACCATTAGTTATTGAAACATTGGTTAAAGAAGTTGTGGGTAACAAAGACGATCCAGGTATGGATATTTTACAAGTTGTTTATCAACATGATATTCCTAGTGAATTTCCTGAAGATGTTATGGCTCAAGCTGAAGCAACTCCAGAAGTTGTGCTACCAGAAGAAAAAATTGGCCGTGTTGATTTAACGGACCAAACATTGGTAACAATTGATAGTATTGATTCTAAGGATTTAGATGATGCTGTTACTGCCTGGAAACTTGATAACGGGAACTACCATTTAGGTGTGCATATTGCTGATGTTTCGCATTATGTCCAACCAGGCACACCACTTGATCGTGAAGCATACGAACGTGGAACGAGTGTTTATTTAACTGACCGTGTTATTCCAATGTTGCCTCACAAATTATCAAATGGTATTTGTTCATTGAATCCAAAAGTTGAACGCCTTGCTATGAGTTGTGAAATGGAAATTACACCAGAAGGTTATGTTGTTAACCACAAAATCTTCCAAAGTGTGATTAAAACGACAGAACGTATGACTTACAAAGCCATTAACAAGATTCTTGAATCAGATGATGCAAAGACGAAAGCTAAATATGAAGAATTGGTCCCAATGTTTGAAACAATGGGCGAATTACACAAAATTCTTGAAAAAATGCGTAAAAAACGTGGTGCAATTAGTTTTGATGATAATGAATCTAAGATTATCGTTGATGAAGCGGGTCACCCAATTGATATTCAAATTAGAACTCGTGGAACAAGTGAACGTTTAGTTGAATCATTTATGTTAGCTGCAAATGAAACTGTTGCAGCTCATTACGATAAATTAAAAGTACCTTTTGTTTACCGTGTGCATGAAACACCTAAGAATGAAAAAGTAATGCGTTTCTTCGAAACTTTAACCAGTTTTGGTATCGTTGTTAAAGGTGATAGTAAGAATGTAACACCTAAAATGTTACAAGGTGTTTTAAAAGAAGTAGCTGGTAAACCTGAAGAATCAATGGTTTCTGTTATGTTACTTAGAAGTATGCAACAAGCTAAATATACTGATGAATCATTAGGTCACTTTGGTTTAGCTGCTACTGATTATACGCATTTTACGTCACCAATTAGACGTTACCCTGATTTGATGGTTCATCGTTTAATTCGTTTCTACGAAGAAAATGGTATTGGGGACACTCAAAAAGAAAAATATGCTGAACAATTACCTGAACTTACAACACATACATCACAAATGGAACGTCGCGCAATTGATGCCGAACGTGATACTGACGCAATGAAAAAAGCTGAATACATGGCTGATCATGTTGGTGAAACCTTTGAAGGTGTTGTTAGCTCAGTTATGAAGTTTGGTGTCTTCGTTTCATTACCAAATACTGTTGAAGGTCTTGTTCATATTAGTAATATGAAGGATGACTATTATGAATATTTAGATATGCATATGGCATTAGTAGGTAAGAGAACCAAGAGAACTTTCAGAATTGGTCAACCAATCGAAGTAAAAGTTGCTAAAGTTGATATTGAGCAAAGTGCGATTGATTTTGAAATTGTTAATCCACAAAACACACCAACTTCTGATTTACGAGGTAAAGGTGGAAACTTCAAACGTCCAGGTAATGGTCGTCCAGGAGACAAGAAACCTTATAACCGTAATGGTAAACCAGCTGCTGGAAATAGTAATGGAAAGAAACCATTCTACAAATCAGCTAATAAAAACACAGCACCAAGAAAAAATAATACACGTCAAAAATAATATCGGGGGGATTAAGATTGCGAAAAGAAAAGTCATCTTTTGATAAACCCTTAGCCCAGAATAAAAAAGCAAGACACAGTTATAACATTGAAGATACGGTTGAGGCTGGTGTCGTTTTAACAGGTACTGAGATTAAATCCGTTCGAAATAGTCGTATTAATCTAAAAGATGGATTTGCGCAAATTAGAAATGGTGAAGCTTGGCTGATGAATGTTCATATTTCAACGTATGATCAAGGAAATCAATTCAATCATGATCCACTTCGAAATCGTAAATTATTATTGCATAGAAAACAAATAGCTCAATTTGATGAAGCAACTAAAAATAAGGGTGTTACAATTGTCCCTTTGAAAGTGTA
Source organism: Dellaglioa sp. CoH-57-MRSF-20 (assembly GCF_056781955.1). Next base: position 41,336 of record NZ_JBXAXV010000003.1, on the reverse strand, counting down.
CATTAAAAACGGCTTTGCAAAAGTACTAATCGGTGTTGCAAAAGGGAAGAATGATTACGATAAACGTGAAACAATTAAACGTCGAGATCAGGAACGCCAAATTCAACGCGTACTTAAAAATTACTAATAAAAAAGGAAGCAACCAATTTTGAAATTGGTTGCTTCCTTTTTAGTTATTAAGCTTGTTTGTAAAGACCAGCAATTTGATCTTGAACATCTTTATTTTCTAAGAATTCATCATAAGTAGTATCTGCTCGATCAACAAGACCGTTTGGTGTTACTTCGATGATACGGTTAGCGATTGTTTGAATGAACTCACGATCATGAGAGCCGAATAATAGAGCACTCTTATAATTTGAAAGACCTTCATTCAATGAAGTAATTGATTCCAAATCTAAATGGTTAGTAGGATCATCAAGTAAAAGAACGTTGTTTCTTGTTAACATCATTTTTGATAACATACAACGAACTTTTTCTCCACCGGATAAGACGCCAACTTCTTTATCGACTTCTTCACCAGAAAATAACATACGACCTAAGAATCCACGCAAGAAAGTGTTATCACTTTCTGCTTTAGAAGCAAATTGACGTAACCAATCGATAATTGTTAAATGTTCATCAGCGAATTGGTCGTTATTATCTTTAGCAAGGTAAGCTTGTGATGTTGTTACACCCCATTGAACTGTACCTGTATCTGGTTCTAATTCACCAGAAAGAATTCTAATTAATGTTGTAACAGCAATATCAGTTTCACTTGTAAAGGCTGTTTTATCATCTTTGCCTAAACTAAATGAGATATTATCTAAAACTTTTACGCCATCAATTGTTTTTGAAACGCCACTAACTGATAATAAATCATTACCAATTTCACGGTCGATTTCAAAGTTAATGAATGGGTAGCGACGTGATGAAGGTTGAATATCATCAAGTGTGATTTTTTCAAGCATTTTCTTACGAGAAGTTGCTTGTTTAGATTTAGAAGCGTTAGCACTGAATCGTGCAACGAAATCTTGTAATTCTTTGATTTTAGCTTCTTTTTTATCGTTAGAATCATTTGCAAGTTTTGAAGCTAAGGCACTTGATTCCATCCAGAAGTCGTAATTACCAACGAATAATTTGATTTTACCAAAATCAACATCACACATGTGGGTGCAGACATTATTTAAGAAATGTCTATCATGAGAAACAACAATAACGGTATTTGAGAAGTTAATTAAGAAATCTTCTAACCAGTTAATTGATTTGATGTCTAACCCATTAGTAGGTTCATCAAGTAAGAGAACATCAGGATTACCAAAAAGTGCTTGTGCAAGCAAAATCTTAACTTTTTGACTTTCTGTTAGTTCGCTCATCTTTTTATTTTGCATATCTTCAGCGAAGCCTAAGCCTTGTAAAAGAGTTGAAGCTTCTGATTCAGCTTCCCAACCATTCATTTCAGCAAAGTCAGATTCTAGTTCAGCAACTTTGATACCATCTTCATCAGAAAAATCAGCTTTTGCATAAATAGCATCTTTTGCTTCCATAACAGCATAGAGTTCTTTGTAACCCATAATGACTGTTTCAAGAACAGTATATTCTTCGAAGCCATAATGATTTTGTTGTAGCATTGTCATACGTTCATTTGGATCTAATGAAATTTTACCTGTACTTGGTGTTATTTCACCAGATAAAATCTTTAAAAATGTTGATTTACCAGCGCCATTAGCACCGATTAGTCCGTAACAATTACCAGGCGTGAATTTTAAATTAACGTCATCGTATAACTTACGGTCTGAAAAACTTAAACTTACATTACTTACAGTTATCATTTAATACCCTCACTATTCGTTTGTATAATCTACATATCATAGCATATTTCAGGCTCAAAATGAAACGGTTTTGAAAATGAACTCAAATAAAATGATTATTTCTGAAAATGAGGGTACGTTAGTCATAGAGTTGTAATATGAGTGATGTTTTGTAATATGCCTGACACATGTCTGACTTGTCGGTTCGATATACTCTAGAAATGGGTAATAAAGTTATTTACAAAAAGGAGTATTATTTTGAAAATTAGAAATATTATTGGTTTTACGGCAGTTATACTTTGCTTATTAGGTGGTTCGGTTTCTGTTAGTGCAACATCTATCAGTGATTTAAAAAAACAAGAATCAGCTGCACAAGAGAAAGTAACAACTGCTAATTCAAAAATTTCAAAGTCATTAACGAGTATTAATGATGAGTATGCAAAAATTGATAAATTAAATCAAGAAATTTCTGATAAAGAAAAGAAAATTGGTTCACAAGATAAATCAATTGGTAATGAACAAAAACAATTAGATACACGTATTGAAAATGCTAAAGATAGATTAAGAAGTCTACAAGTTAATGATTCAAGTAGTAAAATGGTAACGGCTATTCTTGAAGCAAAGAATGCTGGTGATTTTATTAGCCGTGTTTACGCAGTTTCTGTTTTACAATCTGCTGATAACAAAACGATGAAAGATGTTGCGTCTAATATCAAAACCATGGAAGATGCTAAAGCGCATTTGGAATCTGAACAAAAATCATTGAAATTAAAACAATCTGAAACAAAACAAGAAACAAAAGAAATGAATAAACAATTAGCAGCGTTAAAAGATACTTTAGGTGACGCAAAGAAAGATTTAGCCAAAGTAACAAAGGCTAAAGATGCTGAGTTATCAAAAAAAGCAAGAGAAGCAAAGGCTAAAGCTGATGCTAAGGCAGCAGCAGCTGCTAAAAAAGAAGCAGCTAAAAAGGCTGAAAGTGATGATTCATCAGATAAAAAAGGAAGTACTGACCAAAAAGCAAGCAACGATACTTCTGGCAAATCAACTAAGAAAACGTTACAAATGGTCGCAACGGCTTATTCAACAAATGCACCAGGGATGGGAACTCATGGATCATATGGGTTAAGTTTGTTAACTAATCCACAACAAATTGCTGTGGATCCTTCAGTTATTCCGCTAGGAACTGTTGTCTGGGTATCTGGTTATGGTGTTGCGATTGCTGGCGATACAGGTTCAGCAATTAAAGGAAACCGAATTGATGTGCATTTTATCTCAAATGCAAGATGTTACACATGGGGTAAAAAGACAGTTACTGTAAAAGTTTTAGAATAAAGATATGAAAAAAGGTCTGCTAAATTTATTTTTAGCAGACCTTTTTATTTATTTAAATATCTTTTTGCATATGATGATAGTCATGACCACTAATAATCATGTTACCAACAGTTTTAAAGCCCATTTTTGTGTATAACTTTTCTGCTTTAGGATTTGCAAAGTCGACGTTTAAGCCAATCTTTGTTTTTCCAGCTGCACGGGCAATCTCGGGAAGAGACTCTAGAAGTTTTGTGCCGATGCCTTGTCCTTGGAAATCTGGTGAAACAGCAAGGGTATCAAGGTACCATTCATTTGGATAAACTTCTGAGTCTGGAAAGAGTTCAGTTGTTTCAGGTAAACCAATTTGTGGGAAAAATTGATTCATAGCAAGATCAAGATGGTCTTCATCTTCATCCGGATAACCAAATGCTATCCCAGCAACCTTACCATCAATATCGGCAATTTGAACACGACCGTAGCTGTAACGGTAGTCTTCTGTTTCAAATGCAAGCTCTAGCACTTTGAATAGGTCGGGTAATGGAATTTCTTGAAGAATAGGAATTTCCATATCTTCTAAAATAATATTCACTAAAGGAACGACCTCGTGTGCATCTTTTTTTGTTGCTCTTCTAATAATCATATAAACCATCCTTTCCTGAATATCTCTAGTGTATAGGGTACTTAAATAATTGTCAAAACAACTAAATTGCTTGCTAAGTGTAGATATGTTATATTATGTTACATCAAAATGTTTTGGGGAGGATATTATGAAAAAATGGCAGTCAATGATCATGTCAATCATGGTCGCATGTGTATTTTTATTATTTTTACATAGTAATCAAGTAAATGCAGCAGAAAAGACGTATACAATCGGGACTGATGTAACTTATGCACCATTTGAATATCAAGCAGAAGATGGTAAATCATATGTTGGTATTGATATGGATATAATGCGAGCCATTGCTAAAGAGGAAGGATTTAAAGTTGATATTAAAGCCTTAGGGTTTAATGCAGCGGTTCAAGCATTAGATGCTAACCAAATTGATGGGGTTATGGCTGGTATGATGATAACTCCAGAACGTCGTGTTAAATTTGATTTCTCAGATAGTTATTATGAAGCTGGGGTAGCTATGGCTGTTGGTAAAAACAGTTCAATTAAATCTTTGGATGATTTAAGAGGGAAAAAGGTAGCGATTAAAGTTGGTACAGCTGCCGGAGAATTCGTAAACTCAATTAAAAAACAATATAATATTACAACAACAACTTTTGATGATTCAAGTAACATGTATGACGATGTTGTGACAGGAAATTCCGATGCGACTTTTGATGATAAACCAGTTTTAGCATATGGTGTTAAGAATGGTATTGAAATGAAAGTAGTTGGTAAAACATATGAAAAAGGTGAATATGGATTCGCCGTTAAAAAAGGGCAAAATAAAGAATTAATAACAAAATTTAATGCCGGGCTAAAGAAACTTAAAGCTAACGGTGAATATAAAAAGATTGTTGATAAGTACACTGGAACGAACGCAAAAAATGCTAACTCTAAAAATTCTCGAACAATTTTAGGTTTATTGAAAACAAATAGTGGCTCATTATTAGAAGGATTTAAACAAACAATGTTATTAACAATTGTGGCTATTGTTTGTGCAACAGTTTTAGGGATTATTTTAGGTATGATGGGTGTTGCGCCAAATAAATGGCTTAATGGGCTTTCAAGTACATTAATTTACATTTTCCGTGGCCTACCGCTAATTGTATTGGCCTTCTTTATCTACATTGGTATTCCTAATTTAACCGGGAGCAAGATTCCAGCATTTGTGGCAGGTATTATAACCTTAACGTTAAATGAAGGTGCGTATACAGCGGCCTTTGTTAAAGGTGGGATTAAGGCTGTTGATAATGGCCAAATGGAAGCTGCTCGTAGTCTAGGATTACCTTATGGAAAAGCAATGATGAAAGTCATTATGCCACAAGGAATTAAGATTATGATTCCATCATTTATTAATCAATTTATTATTACGTTGAAAGATACGTCAATTTTATCTGTTATCGGTATTTTAGAATTAACGCAAACAGGTAAGATTATAATCGCAAGAAACCTTGAAGGATTCAAGATGTGGTTGATTATCGCGGTGATTTATCTCGTTATCATAACGTTATTAACGTGGTTATCTAATTTAGTCGAAAGGAAGATTAAATAATGGCAGCTAAAATTCAAGTTAAAAATTTGAAAAAAAACTATGGTTCAAATGAAGTTTTGAAGGGGTTAGATATTTCAGTTGCAGAAAAAGAAGTTGTCTGCATGATTGGACCTTCCGGTTCTGGGAAAAGTACCTTTTTACGTTGTTTAAATAAATTAGAAGATTTAACTTCCGGTTCAATTATTATTGAGGGGCATGATATAAGTGATCCAAAAACTGATTTAAATGTTGTTCGTCAAAATATTGGCATGGTATTTCAACATTTTAATTTGTTTCCACATTTAACCGTTCTTGAAAATATTATTTTAGCGCCTGTTGAATTAAAAAAAGAAACAAAAGAAGAAGCAACTAAGGAAGCAAAACGTCTTTTATCCCAAGTTGGTTTGAGTGATAAAGCAGATGCTGCACCTGCTTCGTTATCTGGTGGTCAAAAACAACGTGTCGCAATCGCACGCGCACTTGCAATGAAACCAGATATTATGTTATTTGATGAACCAACGTCTGCACTTGATCCAGAAATGGTTGGGGATGTTTTAGATGTTATGAAACAACTTGCGAGGGATGGTATGACAATGGTTGTTGTCACACATGAAATGGGTTTTGCTAAAGAAGTGGCTGATCGTGTGGTCTTTATGGCTGATGGTTACATTTTAGAAAGTAGTACACCAGATGAAATATTTAGTAATCCGCAAAATGATAGAACAAAAGATTTCTTAAACAAAGTTTTAAATGCATAAAAAGTGCAAACTAATTAAATCTTTCGGCCTTTCATTAATTTTTGGTGGGGCAAGCATTGTAAAAGGTCCTAATCACTTCGCGTGGTGGTTAGGATTTTTTATGTATAGTTACTAAAAATTAGGATGTTTACGATGATTTGAATTGAAAAAAGCTTTTTAGCAAAGGAGAAAAGTAAAATTATGAAAGCAATTGTTGTTAATGAAGCAGGAGGAACAGATAAGCTTATTTACCAAGAGGTAAATTTACCTAAAATAAAAGCTAACTGGTCCTTAATTAAAATAAAAGGGTTTGGTATCAATAGATCGGAGATTTTTACGAGAGAGGGAAAATCGCCAACTGTTTTGTTTCCTAGGGTTTTAGGCATTGAATGTGTGGGTGTTGTTGAAGAAACGAGCGATCCTGAAAGATTACCTATAGGGAAAAAAGTTATTTCCATTATGGGAGAAATGGGACGCGCATTTGATGGCAGCTATGCTGAATATGTAGCATTACCAAATAACCAAATATATCCAATAACAACAAATATATCTTGGAAAGAACTTGCGACTATTCCTGAAACGTACTATACAGCATTTGGTTCAATGAAAAACTTAAAAATTACAAAAAAAGATAAAATTTTAGTTAGAGGCGCCACAAGTGGAGTAGGTATTTCATTTCTTAAATTGTTGAAGGCCAGATATCCTGATATTGTAATTGATGGTACTAGTCGGAGCCAAGCAAAAAATGAGCAATTATTGTCCGCTGGTTTTAATGATGTAATAATAGATAAGACTGGTGTATTAGAGACTGAAAAGAAGTATGACAAAATTTTAGAATTAATTGGCCCTGCCACTATAAAAGATAGTTTTCAACATTTAAACGAAGGAGGCATTTTATGTAGTACGGGACAATTAGGAGGTAAATGGTTTTTAGAAGAATTTGATCCGATTATAGATATCGAGAAAAATAGTTACCTCACTAGTTTTTACTCTGACAATGTCAGTCAGGATAAATTGAATGATCTGTTGGACTACATTTCAAAATATGATGTTGATGTGAAACCAGAAAAAAACTTCAAACTAAGTGAAGTTCCTTTAGCGCATGCTTACTTACAAAATCAGGATAGTTTTGGGAAAGTAATCGTGTTACTAACAACTGAATAAAGATAAGTACCAAATTGGTTAGCGACGTATTATGGGTTTCATAATTGATAGTTGGAGAGTAACAGGGCTGATTGATTACGTAACAAAAGTCTTATGGCTTTTGTTTTTTTCGTTGTAAAAAAACTGTTATTGGTAATAGTTTTTAAACTACTATCAACAACAGTTTTTATAGACTTATTTTTTCTAATTAATTACACTTTTTAGTCTCAATCGATTTATTTTTCAGCTAACTGTTCAAGAATAGCTAAGCCAACACCATCTTCAGAATTTGTTTTTGCTGAATGATTGGCAATACGTTTTACCTCGTCGTGGCCATTTTCCATGGCGTAACTGACGCCTGCAACTTTTAACATAGAAACATCATTTAAGTTATCTCCAATTGCCATGACATCTGACATTGGGATATTAAGTTCTTTAGCGAAAGCTTGGAGTGCAATCCCTTTTTGGGCATTTACGTTGTTAATTTCAAGGTTAGTAGGTGCAGAAGAGGTAACAACAAGTGAGTCTTCTTCTTCAATTTTTGCTTTTAAAGGGAGTAATTCTTCTTGACCATCCATACTGAAAACAATTAATTTAAAAATATCAATTTTTGAATCATCGATGACTGTTTGGTAATCATCAACGTAATTGATATTCATTAATTCAAGACGAGCTGCAGCTAATGAAACAGCCATTTTAAATGGTGTATCTGGATTTGTATCAGAGATTAGACGCGCTACATTTTGAATACGGTTTGCACGATTATCAGAATAAACACCGTTTGAGGTTGTCATTTCAAAGTAAAAATTTTCTTTTTTGAATGTTTGAACTAAAGTTTGAACGACTTTTTTTGAAATAGGTGTTGTACTAAGTGTTTTACCATTTCCATCTAAAACTTCTGCGCCGTTAAATGTAATCATTGGACTATTGAACCCGGCTGCTGTAATTAAAGGTTTAACTTCAGTATAGCCACGGCCAGTAGAAACGATAAAGTGGACTCCTAATGCTTGTGCTTGTTTAATCGCATCGGCGTTTTTTTCTGAAATCACCATTTGATCATTTAGTAAAGTACCATCCATATCTGATGCAATAATTTTTATCATAAATTCAACACTCCTCTAATCTTATTTACTGGTTTCATTTTAACATGAAACCGCTCGATATTTTAATCAAATCATTTATTTTTGTATTCACTAATATGGTAAACTTAATCTGTGAGGTGTTAGACAATGAATATTAATGTCGATAATGATTGGCAACCCATTTTGACCGAAGAGCTTGCAAAATCTAAATATGCTGATTTAGAAACGTTTATTGATAATGAATATCAAAATGAGACGATTTATCCGGAAAAAAATCGCATTTTTGAAAGCTTTGAACTGACCCCATTTTCTGACGTTAGAGTTTGTTTATTGGGACAGGATCCTTATCATGAAAAGCATCAAGCTCATGGGTTGAGTTTTTCTGTTTTACCAGGAGAAAAAATTCCACCTTCTTTACGGAATATGTATAAAGAATTGGAAACAGATTTAGGAATTCCACCAGCTAATCATGGCTATTTGAAGAGTTGGGCGGAGCAAGGTGTTTTGATGTTAAATTCAGTCTTAACTGTAAGAGATGGCGCCGCTAATTCTCATCGTAATCATGGATGGGAATTATTAACAGATGGTGTGATTGAACGATTATCCGAATCTTCACAGACAATTATTTTTGTTTTATGGGGGAAGACAGCCCAAGATAAGATTAAATTAATTGATACAGATCACAATATTGTGATAACATCACCTCATCCAAGTCCGTTATCTGCTTACCGCGGTTTTTTTGGATCGAAACCATTTTCACAAATAAATCAAAATTTAATAAGTCAGGGATTGCCACCGATTAACTGGCAATTACCCAGTAACACTTAATTAGGAGGAAATGATATGTCATTATTTGAAAGTTTGAAAAGCAAAATTGAAAGTAAAAAAATTAAAATAGTTTTTCCTGAAGGGGAAGAAGAACGTATTCTAAGAGCAGCCGTTAAATTAGCAGAAGATAATTTGGCAGAACCTATTTTATTGGGGGATGTTGCAAAAATGAAAGAGTTAGCCACAAAGCTCGATTTAACTCTTGATGGTATCGGTGTAGAATTACTTGATCCTAAACAATATTCTGAAACAGATTTTAATGAGATGAAAACGGCCTTTGTTGAACGACGTAAGGGTAAAAATACACCTGAACAAGCTGAAGAAATGTTACGCGATGTTAATTATTTCGGTACAATGCTCGTTTACATGGGATTAGCTGAAGGGATGGTTTCTGGAGCTGTTCACGCTACTGGAGATACCGTTCGACCTGCATTACAAATTATTAAAACGAAACCAGGCGTGAGTCGGACAAGTGGTGCCTTTATTATGACCAGAAATAATGATACAGAAAAGTATTTATTTTCTGATGCTGCGATCAGTATTAATCCAACTGCTCAAGAATTAGCAGAAATGGCAATTGCAAGCATTCAGACGGCTCGTCTCTTTGATATTGATCCCAAAGTAGCAATGCTTAGTTTTTCAACTAAAGGTTCAGCTAAAGCACCAGAGGTATCAAAGGTAGCAGAAGCAACTGAAATTGCACAAAAACTAGCACCAAATGAAGCGATTGACGGCGAATTACAATTTGATGCTGCTTTTGTACCGAGTGTTGGTGAACAAAAAGCACCTGGATCAAAGGTTGCAGGACAAGCAAATGTTTTCATTTTCCCTGAATTACAATCTGGAAATATTGGCTACAAAATTGCACAACGTTTAGGTGGATTTGAAGCTATCGGACCTATCCTACAAGGATTAAACCAACCGGTTTCAGATTTATCTCGTGGTGCTAACGTAGAAGAAATTTACAAGGTTGGTATTATTACAGCTGCGCAAAGTTTAGAATGAAATGGTGAAATAATTAATGAATATTGAAGTCAGTTCTGTAGAAGAAACACAAGAAATTGCCGAAAAAATTGGACAGCTTGTTGAACCTAATATGATTTTGTTATTGGATGGTGATTTAGGCGCAGGAAAGACAACTTTTGCTAAAGGCTTAGCCGTTGGGTTAGGGATCAAGCGGAACGTTAAAAGTCCAACATTTCCAATTGTGAGAGAATATCGTGAGGGCCGTTTGCCGTTATTTCATATGGATGTTTACCGACTTGAAGGGATGGGCGGCGCAGATTTAGGGTTAGATGAATATTTTAATTCTGATGGTGTGAGTGTTGTTGAATGGTCTGAATTTATTCAGGATGAATTACCAAATGATTGGTTAAAAATTACATTATTGAAAGATGATCATGATGATAATTTACGTACTATCGAATTAGAAAGTAATGGATTACAATATGATAATATGTTGGCCCATTTCAACTAAAAAAACAAGTTAGCTGATAGCCTCTAAATGGGGGTATCAGCTAACTTGTTTTTATTTAACCAATTTTTCGATTTCTGGTTTCATCTTTAAAGGATTAGTCTTAGGTGCATAACGTTTAACAACTTGTCCATCACGATTAACTAAAAATTTAGTGAAGTTCCATTTAATTGAGCTACCCAACACGCCTTGCGTTTCATCAGTCAGGTATTTAAATAGTGGTAACGCATCTTCTCCATTTACATTTTGAATGGTATGCATTGGAAAACTAACGCCATATGTCATACGACAGGTAGCTGCTGCTTGCGCATCATTATCGACTTCTTGATGGAATTGATTCGATGGAAACCCAAGTACCACTAATCCTTGGTCTTGATAATCCTCATATAATTCTTCTAATTGTTTAAATTGTGGCGCAAAACCACATTTAGTGGCTGTATTAACAATTAATAAAGGGTGATCCTTGTACTTTTCTAATGAATAAGTTTCACCATTTTCTAGTGTAACCTGATAATCATAAATTGACATTGTAATTTCCCCCAATTTGGTTTGATTACGGTCATCATATAACAGTTTAAACAGTAGCCCTATTAATGTGCTTAAATTTGATTATGCTGGCTTCACAAATGGTTTTAAAATTTCTTGTCCAAATTCGTGTTCTTGATAGAGTAAGATATTGGCACAAGCAACGGAATCATCTAAGGCATTGTGATGATTTGTTAACGTGATTCCCAATTCATCACAAACCGTATTTAATTTATGATTTGGAAATTCTGGGAATAATTTACGACTTGTTCTAACCGTATCTAACAATAAAAATTGGGGTGTCTCTAATCCATAATAACCCAATGTATTATGCAAAATACTGTTATCAAAGGGGGCATTATGTGCCACGATTAAACTATTGTTCTGGAAAAGTGGCGAAATATGTGACCATAGTTCTGGAAACTTTGGTGCAAATTCAACGTCTTCTTCGTGAATACCATGAATTTGAACATTACGCCAATTAAAAGGTGTTTCCGGTTTAATAAGTGAATAAAATTCATCAACGATTTGATTATTTCGAACAACTGTTAAAGCAATTGAACAGGCGCTATGACGCTGATTATTAGCAGTTTCAAAATCCATTGTAACAAAATTCATAATTAACTCCTTTTTAATTCGATATGACTGATAAGGTTATTAAAATACTCGGTCTAATAATGTTAATAAAGTATAACAGTTAGGTTATACAATTAAAAGTCGCTTGTTTGTGCGTTAAAATAGAAAAATAAACATTGAACGTGTTAAACTAGAAGGAATTGCTAAATGTTGAAAGGAATCGAATAAATAATGATAATTGACACTTTTGTAGAACTATTTCCATCTATTAAAATTTTAAAAAATGAACCACTTGCTAAATATACAAATACTGAAACGGGAGGGATGGCTGATCTTTTAGCTTTTCCTGATGCAGTGTCAGATGTTAAAATTTTGGTGAATACAGCCAATGAAAATGGTATTCCTTTAACTGTTTTAGGAAATTCGAGTAATCTAGTTGTGAAAGATGGCGGTATTCGTGGACTTGTAATCATTTTAACGGATATGGATAAAATTGCTGTATCTGGGACGAAAATTATAGCGCAAGCTGGTGCCTCACTTATTGAGACAACAGAAGAAGCTTACCAAGCTGGCTTGACTAATTTTGAATTTGCTGCTGGGATTCCTGGGAGTGTTGGTGGTGCCGTATTTATGAATGCTGGTGCATATGATGGTGATATCAGCCAGGTATTGAGTGAAGTTAGTGTTATTACACGTACTGGTTATGTGAAAACACTAGTTAACGAAGAAATGAACTTTGACTATCGTCATAGTCAAATTCAAGATGATAATGACATCATATTAGAAGCAACCTTTGTATTAAAAGAAGGTAATAAATATGATATCCGTGAAAAAATGGATGAGTTTAACTTTTTACGTGCATCTAAACAACCTTTAGAGTACCCATCATGTGGAAGTGTTTTTAAGCGACCTGATGGACACTATACTGGTGTACTAGTTCACGAAGCTGGGTTACAAGGCTACCAAATTGGTGGCGCACAAGTATCAAAGAAACATGCCGGGTTTATTGTTAATGTAGACGGCGCTACTGCAACAGATTATATGGATGTTATTAAGCATGTTCAAAACGTTGTGTGGGAAAAATTTAAGGTTAGATTAGAAACGGAAGTTAGAATTATCGGAGAAGACTAAAGTAGAAAGGAAGATGGTAAATGCCGCTACTTGAATCGGTTATTGTTTTAGCTGCACTTGTTTTACTATCAAATGTTATCAGTCATTATCTGGTTTCAATACCCGTTGGATTGATCCAGATAGCATTAGGCTTTGTCGTTGCCTTAATTTTTAAAGTCTCAATTGAGTTAGAAACAGATTGGTTCTTATTACTCTTTATTGCGCCACTATTATTTAATGATGGTCGAAAATTTCCAAAACGTGAATTGTGGAAATTAAGAGGTTCCATTTTTGCGAATGCCATATTATTGGTTTTCTTAACAACTGTGGTAGTTGGATTTTTCATTCATCTTTTGATTCCAAAAATGCCATTAGCAGTTGGATTCGCACTGGCAGCTATTTTGTCACCAACGGATCCAGTTGCTGTGCAATCGATTGCTGAAAAAGCAAAATTACCAAGTAATATTTTAAATTTGGTTAGTGGTGAAAGTTTAATTAATGACGCAAGTGGATTAATTGCCTTTAAATACGCGATTGCTGCTGCGGTTACTGGCTATTTTTCATTTGGACAGGCGCTTGGTGATTTTACGTATATTGCGATTGTTGGTTTTATCTCGGGAGCAGTGTTAATGTTGCTGATTTCAACAATACGAGATTTTTTAATGAGGCAAGGGATTAATGATGTTGTTTTTAATACGATATTACAAATTTTAACACCTTTCATCATTTTTCTTTTTACGGAAGAATTTTTGCATGCATCAGGTGTTATTTCGGTAGTTGTCGCTGGCGTTATCTCTAGTATGCGTAAGAATACTTTCGCGACGTACTTACCTGAAATTAAGTTAGTAACTGAAAAAACCTGGGAAATTGTGGTTTATCTCCTGAATGGATTTGTGTTTATTATTCTTGGAATTGAATTACCAATTGCGATGTCAAAGACATTAGAAGATAACAATAGTAGTACTCTTTCGGCTATTATTGATGTTTTTGTCGTCTGGCTCTTTTTAGTCGTGATTCGTGTTGTTTGGACGTATATTAATATGTTATTAATTTCTAAGAAAAATAAATCAAAAAATAAGGCAAAGCCAAGTTGGCGTATTGCGTTAATATCAGGATTTTCAGGTGTTCGTGGTGCAATTACAATGGCTGGTGTGTTAACAGTCCCAACGATAATAAAAACAGGTGCTGCTTTTCCAGAGCGTTCATTAATGTTATTTATTGCTGGTGGCGTGATTATTTTAAGTTTAGTAGCCGCAATTTTGATATTACCTCTTTTAACTAAAGAAAAAGGAATAATGAAAACCAGTAATGAGGTTCCTGATGCTACTTTAGTTGAAGATGAGGATGCTATCATAACTAGTGATAGCGGAGATACGCAGTTCAATGAAAAGCAAGCTCGTATTTATATTATGCGAGTTGCTATTAGTCGCTTGGAATCTGAACGACGAGAATCTAATCAAAAAGTTGCCTATGAATTAATTTTAGAATATCAATTTATGATTCGTCGACTTGAGTTTTCTGATCAGGATGATGAACGATTACGCCAAATTGTTGAGGAAGAAGCAGACATTAGGCGAATTGCTTTAGATGGAGAACTCGAAGCGTTAGATAAAATGAGATTAAAGCAGGCTATTAGTAATAAAAACTATTCAATTATTAGTAAGAAAATTATGAAACAAAAAGCGAAATTAGGTCAAATTAATAATCGGAAAATCTCATTTGTAACGGTTAGAAATATTAATCATGCCTTTGTTCAATTAGGTAAGGTTGTGAGACGGACACTCTATTCTGAAAAAGAATTAAAAATGGTTTATGAACGACGAAATATAGAAAAAGCTTTAGCAAAAGCAGCTATTAAAGCACTATCAACGTATGTTAAAAAATCTGATGATGGCAATCAACAATTTAAGCAGCAAGCTATGTATCATTTGATTGTTTATTATCGTAATCGTATCGAAACATTAAAACGGACCAAAAATATTAATCAAGCCGAATCTGAGGAACAAAGTTACCAACTTAGATTAAAGGCTATTGCGGCTGAACGTTCTGCGATGCAGGAATTGATGGAACGAGGCTATATTACATGGTCATTAGCGTCAAGTTTACGTGAATATATTAATTATTCTGAAAATGTTATTATGCTTTCTGAAGAGGACTAAAAAATAGGTGTAACTCGCAATTTATATGCGAGTTACACCTATTTTATTGTTTTTCTATAGACTTCTAAGCAAATGATAATAACTAGTTGGACTATTGTTAGTAAAACGACAAAAGCTAACATTTTAATTGTCCACATATCGGCAATCAATTTTAATGTTAATTTTGGTGATGTTAGTAGGTAAACAGTGTGTAATCTTAAAAAACGACCAATATAGACACCGACAGATGACAAAATAGTTAGGCCAAATATAACGACATAACGAAAATAATAAGGTGTTAAGTGTAGTCGTTCTTTAATTTGGTCGGCAATTTGAGAAAATCCAACGAGTGCAAGTAACGTACATGATAAGGTACTTACCAACAAATAAGTATAGTTTAGCCACATATGAATATCTAATTTAATTAATCCTGTCATTATGTCATAGGGATGCAGTAAGCTTAAATGAAAAATATCAGTTAATAGGTAAGGCGCGTTCGGATAAAAGAATAGCCAAGCTGCTGTTAACAGCCAAAAATAAGTATTTGATAATTTATCTTTGATGTGAAAAGCTAATTCAATTGGCAGATAACCTAAAAATGTATTTAAGAGTAAAAAATTAAAAGGTGATTGTTGGTTGTAAACGAATAAGTAAATAATAATTAAGTAACATATAAAAAATAATCTGATACCGTGCTTTACATTTGTATTTATCATAATGGTCATCCTTTTCTATAGTAACTTCAGTGTAGCAAAAAATGAGATGAAATCAAATTAATAATCCGGTAGATAATAGAAAATATGGCGGGATGAGGAAACAAATCTAACAACGTGGTATAATAAAACGGTTAATAAAATAGAGGAGGCCGAGTGATGTCCATTAACTGGGGTGGTCTTGTAACGTGGGGGCATATGGTCAATATACTAGATATTATCGTTGTCTGGTTTGTTGTTTATGAACTCATGGTACTTTTACGAGGAACAAAAGCGGTTCAACTTTTTAGAGGAATCATAATTATTGTTGTGATTAAGCTAATTAGTGTGGTCGTTGGGCTACAAACTGTATCTTGGATTATGGATCAAGTTATCAATTGGGGTGTTATCGCCATGGTTGTTATTTTCCAACCGGAAATAAGACGTGGATTGGAACATCTTGGTCGTGGATCATTTTTTTCAAGAGGTAAACAGAAAAACAAAGACGAAGAACATATGATTGCTGGACTAGACTCAGCTATTCAATATATGTCAAAACGTCGAATTGGGGCATTAATTACTATCCAAATGAACACTGGATTGGAAGATTATATTGAAACCGGAATTGCATTAGATGCTGAAATTACGGGTGCATTATTAATCAATATTTTCATTCCCAATACACCATTGCATGATGGCGCGGTAATTATTAAAGATAATAAAATAGCTGTTGCGGCGGCTTACTTACCATTATCTGAAAGTAACTTAATTCCAAAAGAATTAGGAACTCGGCATCGTGCTGCAGTAGGTATCAGTGAAGTAACCGACGCAATTACGATTGTTGTGTCAGAAGAAACAGGTTCAGTGACAATTACGCGAAATAACGAACTTATTCGTGATTTATCACAAGAAGATTACCTTAAATTATTGAATACTGAATTAATTAAAGATGATGAACCTAAAAAGAACAACCCTTTCTGGGAATTTTTTGAACATTTCGGGCGTAAGGGGGATAAAAAATGAATCTAAATAAATTTTTTAATAGTCGCTCATTTTTTATTGGAACCTCTTTAATTTTAGCAATTTTATTATTTGTTTATGTTAATTATGATCAGTTAGCAAATACAAATAATTTTTCCGATTCAAAAACAACGAGTCTAGTTGCAAATGAATCAAAAACGATTGAGGCTGGCCTACAAATTACGGCCGATAGTGATAAATACTTTATTACTGGATATCCTAAAAATGTAAAATTAACATTGGACGGTCCTGGCGCTTTAATTACAACAACTGTGAATACACAAAACTTTAGAGTGTTTGCTGATTTAAAGGGTTTAAATCCTGGAAAACATGTTGTTAAGTTACAAGCAGAAGGATTAAACAAAGAAATTAGTTATAAAATTAGTCCCGCTACAATTTCTGTTAATATACAAAAACGTAAGACAACGACATTCCCTATTCAGGTGAAATTTAATGAACGTCGTTTAGCGCAAGGGTATAAGAGTGGGACGCCTGTTTTAGATAATAATACGATTTCTGCATCCGGTGCGGAAGGCGATGTGAATGCTATTTCAGAAGTGGTTGCACAAGTAAATGTCAGCAGCAATCAGATCAAGTCAACAATTTCACAAGAAGTCTTACTTGAGGCCTTAGATGTAAATGGTAAAACTTTAAATGTCGTCATGACCCCATCAACAGTCGGTGTTACAATACCGGTTGAGAGTACTAAAACCACTAAAAAATTACCTTTGAATTTTGTTTCAAGTGGAACTGGCGTATCTGGGAAGACGTATAAGTTTTCAAGTGATACAAAACAAGTAACGGTAACGGGTACAGAATCAACCTTAAGCAAATTAAGTAAACTTGATGTTGTGGTACCAATTAATAAGATTAGTGATTCCGTTACGAAAACAATTAGTATCGATTTGGATAAGAATAATTTAATTTCATCAAATCCAGAATCTGTTAAAGTAAAAATTAGTGCTTCTGGTGGAACCGCAGCATCAAAAACTGAAAGTAGTGAAACAACAACTGATCAGACATCGACGAGCTCTGAAACCAGTTCAGAAAGTAGTGAAAGTGCTACTTCGTCTTCATCGACAAGTTCTGATAGTTCAAGTAGTTCAAGTGAATCAACGAACGCATTAAATTAATTAATTAGTGAGGAGAAAATAATGAAATATTTTGGTACAGATGGTGTTAGAGGAATTGCAAATAAAGAACTAAGTCCTGAGTTAGCATTTAGATTGGGACGTTTAGGTGGGTATGTTCTATCAGAGCATGCACAACTTGAAAATAACGATAGACCACAAGTGCTTGTTGCGCGTGATACACGAATCTCTGGTCAAATGCTTGAACAAGCTTTGATTTCAGGGTTATTATCAGTTGGGATTGAAGTACTCTCATTAGGCGTTATTTCAACACCTGGTGTAGCGTACCTTGTACGTGCCCAAAATGCAGTTGCTGGAATTATGATTTCAGCTTCACATAATCCCGTTCAAGATAACGGCATTAAATTTTTTGGTGCGGATGGTTATAAACTATCTGATGAACAAGAAGAAGAAATTGAAGTTTTATTAGAAAAAGATTCTGATGATTTGCCAAGACCAGAAGGTGAAGGCCTTGGAGTATTAGCAGATTATCCAGAAGGTGTACTGAAATATACACAATTTTTGGAACAAACAATTCCTGATGATTTAGAAGGAATTCATGTTGGAATTGATTCAGCTAATGGCGCAACAAGTGGACTTGTTTCACGTTTGTTTGCTGATTTAAATGCTGAATTTGAAACAATGGCAACTTCGCCTGATGGATTAAATATTAATGATGGCGTTGGTTCAACACATCCAGAAGGATTAGCTAAATTTGTAGTTGAAAATAAGCTTGAAGCCGGGATTGCTTTTGATGGCGATGGTGATAGATGTATTGCTGTTGATGAATTAGGTAATATTATTGATGGCGATAAAATTATGTACATTTGTGGATTATACATGAATGAACGTGGTCGCTTGAAAAAAGAAACAGTTGTGACAACTGTTATGAGTAATATTGGACTATACAAAGCACTTGAAGCAGCTGATTTAACATCAGTTAAAACACAAGTTGGTGATCGTTATGTTGTTGAAAAAATGCGTGCTGACGGTTACAACATTGGTGGCGAACAATCTGGACATATTGTATTCTTAGATTACAATACAACTGGTGATGGGATGCTAACTGCTATTCAATTGCTAAATGTTATGAAGAAAACAGGCAAGAAGTTATCTGAATTAGCTGCAGCTGTTCAGACTTATCCACAAGAACTTGTGAATGTTAGAGTGACAGATAAGCAAGCTGCATTAGATAATCAAAAAATTAAAGATAGTATTGCAGAAGTTGAAGCAGAAATGGCCGGCGATGGCCGAGTTCTTGTGAGACCTAGTGGAACTGAAAATTTATTACGTGTTATGGCCGAAGCACCAACAGAAAAAGAAGTTAAAGCTTATGTTGATCGAATTGTGCAAACAGTTCAAACTGAAATGGGCGTTTAGAAATTAAGCGAAAGAGTCATTTGAATGAAAATTCAAATGACTCTTTTTTTATTTTAAAGTTGATTTAAAATATAGACCAATATATTAATTCTTGACAAAAAAATATCAGAAAGGTATATTAATAGATATTGATAAGGGTTACTTGTTTTTTAAACATCTATACCAATTTTAAAATAATAATAAAAAATACATTTAAAAAAAGGATGACATAAACTATGTGTGGAATTGTTGGCGTAACAGGAAAAACGAATACTGTTGAAATTTTAATTAATGGTTTGGAAAAATTAGAATACCGTGGTTATGATTCAGCCGGTATTTTTGTTGATAACAAAACGGGTGAAGATTACCTTGTTAAAGAGGCTGGACGTATTTCGAATTTGAAGTCGGCCATTGATGATAAGGTTCATGGAACTGCTGGAATTGGACATACGCGTTGGGCAACACATGGCGTACCAAGTAAATTTAATGCCCATCCTCATGTTTCTGAAGATGGCCGCTTTTACCTTGTACATAATGGCGTTATCACTAATTTTTCTGAGTTAAAAGAACAATATTTAAAAGACGTAAATTTTGTTAGTGAAACAGATACTGAGGTTGTTGTTCAATTAATTGGATATTTTGCAAATAAAGAAAATTTAACTGCTAAACAAGCATTCAAAAAAGTTTTATCATTACTTGAAGGTTCTTCATATGCTTTCTTGATGATGGATCGTGAAGAACCAGAAACATTGTTTGTGGCTAAGAATAAGAGTCCTTTATTAATTGGTGTTGGGGATGGCTTTAATGTTGTCTGCAGTGATGCCATGGCAATGTTGAAAGAAACACATGACTTCATTGAACTCATGGATGGTGAAATGGTTATTGTTAAACCTGACTCTATTGAAATTGAAAATAAAGCTGGTGAAGCCGTATCACGTGATTCATATCATGTTGAAATGGATGATAGCGATTCAGAAAAAGGCGCATATCCATTCTACATGCTAAAAGAAATCGATGAACAACCAGCTGTTATGCGACGTTTATTGAGTGAGTATGTTGAAAATGAAGAAACTGTTAAAATTGATGATAGTATTTTAAACGCAATGAAAGCTGCTGATCGCATCTATATTGTTGCTGCAGGGACAAGTTACCATGCCGGATTAGTTGGAAAAGAATTATTTGAAGGTTTAGCTAATGTACCAACAGAAGTACATGTTGCTTCAGAATTTGGTTATCATATGCCATTACTTTCAGAAAAACCATTCTTTATTTTCTTATCACAAAGTGGTGAAACAGCTGATAGCCGTCAGGTTCTTGTAAAAGTTAACGAAATGATGTACCCAAGTTTAACAATTACAAATTCAGCAAATTCTACACTTTCTCGTGAGGCAACATATACGTTATTATTACATGCTGGTCCTGAAATAGCAGTTGCCTCAACTAAGGCATATACAGCTCAAATTGCCGTTGAAGCACTTTTAGCAAAAGCGTTAGGAACAGTTACAAAACAAACAAAAGCTCTTAATTTTGATGTTTATCATGAATTAACAATGGTTGCAAATGCTATGCAAGCTATGGTTGATGATAAAGACTCAATTAATGACTTAGCGAAAGAATTCTTAAGTGAAACGCGTAACGCTTTCTATATTGGTCGTGGTATTGATTACGATGTTTCAATTGAAGCTGCACTTAAATTAAAAGAAGTCTCTTATGTTCAAACGGAAGGTTTTGCATCTGGTGAATTAAAACATGGAACTATTGCCTTGATTGAAGAAGGCACACCAGTTGTAGCTATTATTACTGATAAACCGACTGCAAGTCATACACGAGGCAATGTTCAAGAAGTCTTGGCTCGTGGAGCAAATACAATTATCATCTCAACAGAGACATTAGCAAACGAGGGTGATCAAATTGTATTACCAGATGTTTCTGACTTATTAACACCGTTAGTAAGTATTGTGCCTGCACAATTATTGGCTTACTATACAAGCCTAAACCGTGGCTATGATGTTGATAAACCTCGTAATTTAGCTAAGAGTGTTACTGTCGAATAAGATAGATTGAAGAAATGATATTACCTGTTTAAGGGTAGTATCATTTTTTTGTTTATTATTTGGTATAGACCTATTGCTTTTTTTAAAATGATATTGTATTATTGGACTATACCAATTAGAGGAATAAATAATTGAAAAGAGGACAATCAAATGAAATTAATTATTGTTAAAGACCAAAACGAGGGTGGCCAAAAAGGCTACGAAATTTTTAAAGCTGCTAAAGAAGCAAATGCTAAAGTCTTTGGACTTGCTACAGGAAGCACACCATTAACAACCTATGCCGCAATTACAGCCAGTGACTTAGATTTTACGGATTCAACATCAGTTAACTTAGATGAATATGTTGGTTTAGGTGAAAAAGATTCACAAAGTTACCGTTACTTTATGAATGAAAATTTATTTAGTAAAAAACCATTTAAGACATCTTACTTACCTAATGGTCTTGAAAGTGATTCAGAAAAAGAAACAAAACGTTATGACAAAATTATTGAAGATAATCCAATTGATTTACAAATTTTGGGTATTGGTAAAAATGGTCATATTGGATTCAATGAACCTGGAACAGCTGAAGATAGCTTGACACATAAAGTTCATTTAACGGAGTCAACGATCAAATCAAATGCACGTTTCTTTGATAACGAAAATGATGTTCCTGAATATGCTTATTCAATGGGTATTGGATCAATCATGAAGTCGCACAAGATTTTACTTGAAGCTTTTGGTGAAAGTAAGGCAGAAGCTATTAAGGGAATGATTGAAGGCCCTATAACAGAAGACCTACCTGCAAGTTTCTTACAAAATCATGATGATGTAGTTGTCATTGTTGATGAAGCAGCTGCAAGTTTATTAAAAAATAAATAAAATTATCATCCATATGTAGAACTAATTCATTTAAAGCGTTAAAATAAATGGATTGGTTCTATTTGTGTTTTGTGCTTGCTTGACGGCTGATAGTAAGTCTAGTAACATGATGACAATTGTAAGAAAATACGTTTTTAGGAAGTTGAAAAAATGGTCGATTATAAAATTAGAGTAAAAAATGTCACAAAAGAATATGACTTATTTAAAACAAAATCTGAACATATCAAATCATTCTTTTCTTTTAAAAGTACGACGGTACCTCATTTTTGGTCTCTTAAAGGAATCTCGATGGATGTTATGAGTGGAGAAACACTTGGTTTAATTGGCGTTAACGGCTCAGGTAAATCAACGTTATCCAATATTATTTCGGGGATTATTCCACAAACAACCGGTATTGTAGATGTTCGCGGAGAAACTTCTATTATTGCTATCGGCGCTGGATTGAGAGGCCAACTAACCGGATTAGAAAATATTCGATTAAAAGGTTTAATGCAGGGTCTAACTAACCAACAAATTGATGATATTTTAGATGAAATTATTAATTTTGCTGATTTAGGTGATTTTGTTTATCAACCCGTTAAAAGCTATTCTAGTGGGATGAAATCTCGTTTAGGCTTTGCTATTGCCGTGCATATTGATCCTGATATTTTGATTATTGATGAGGCATTGTCAGTTGGCGATGATACTTTTTATCAAAAATGTGTTGATAAAATTAACGAATTTAAAGAACAAGGAAAAACAATTATTTTTGTTAGTCATTCATTAAAACAAATTGAAATGCTATGCGATCGTGTCGCATGGATCCAATATGGTGATTTAAAACAAGTTGGTCCTACTAAAGAAGTTGTCACTAAATATAAAGCTTATATTGATTGGTTTAAAAAATTATCAAAAAAAGAAAAAACAGCGTACCAAAAGAAACAAAAAGAGGCTCAAAAAGCGTTTAGTATCGATGACTATCTTATTAACCAAGTAGACAAAGAAAGTGCTGATGAAGCAAATTTAGGCGTTTCAAAGCAAGTTATTACCGAAAAGGTAAAAAAGGATTTCTATGGCTCTGTTTTAAATGAAAAAATGTCTAAACCAAGTAAGGTGCTAACAGCTGTGATTTTAGTCGCTGTGGTATTCTTTAGTTTAGTAAATATATCAGGGCATTCAATAAGTCATATTATTGAGAACCCAACAAGTATTGTTCATCCAGATAATACGAAATAATAGGAAAGTGTTGGCGTAGATCATTCGACAGCACTTTTTTAATACAAACTATTGACAACGCTTACATTTGATGTTATCTTAAGTTTGTAAGGTATATGAATTACCTTTATCAATTCTCTTTCTCTCTTATGCTAGCCACTATTGCGATGTAGTGGCTTTTTTTGTGCTTGTTGTACTTATTGTCAAATGTGTTTATACTTAATTAAGAGAATAGATGTAGAAAGTTGGGTTCAATATGAAAAGTCATGAAGTTTTATCATTAATTGAAGAAATTACTAGAAAAGATGGTTCTAAATATTTTGAATTATCGAACATGGTACAAAATGGGAGAGCAGAACTTGCAGTTCAAAGAGATTTATTGAAAGAAGTCCGTATTCTACAGTTAAATATTCCCAGATCATCACACGTTATTAATTATGAAAAATATATTAATCAAAATTTTGAAATGCCACTAGAAGCATTTACTGAATATCAAGAGTGGCATAAAACAGAAGAAGCTCAAAATGATTTGAATGCGATATTAAAAGACAATCATATTGAGTAAATATTACCAAAAATATCTTTACAAAATAGGTTAACCTATGGTATAAAATAGTATAGACAGAAATGAATTATAAAGATTGCTCAGTAGTTCAGCGGTAGAACGCTTGACTGTTAATCAAGATGTCGTAGGTTCGATCCCTACCTGAGCAGTATTCATAGAGGATGATCGACTTACTGCCGGTTATCTTTTTTTATTTATGAACTTAATTTTTTGAGTCCATTATAAGAAATTAATGATTAACTTGAATTATTTCTGAATACAGTTTAAAATTAAGAGATTGTAAGAAAGGGGGATTGCGAAATGTCATCAAACAACCATACAGGTGTCGGTAACGATCGTCGTCCAGTTAATACTCCAAACAAAAAGAACCGTCGTCGTAAACAACAAGAACTTGCTACTTTCTTAAAAGAAAGCAAAGCTAACGACGCAGCAGTTGCAGCAAAAAAAGCATAATTTAGTTAAATAAATGATGGCCACCGTTGATTAGAACGGTGGTTTTTTTGCATACTTTAGAATGAGTATTTTTTATTTAAATATATTTTTAGTGCCTTTTAGCTTACAATAAAAGAATCAATAAACTGACTAATGGAGTGATTTAAATTGGCTAAGAATTTTTATGCAGTATATAAAGGACGTAAAACGGGTATTTTCACAAAATGGCCTGATGTGGCAAAGTTGGTTAATGGATACGATGGGGCACGATACAAAGGATTTGAAACGCGAGATGAAGCCCAAAATTGGATGGATGATGGGGCACCTAGACCAACAGCGACAGGTAGTAAAAAAAGTGCGACAGCAGTTCATCAATCCGTAACTTTAACTTCAGATTCAATTCAAGTCTGGACTGATGGTGGTTCGAGAAATCATGGTAATAAATTAGGCGGTCACGTCCTAGCAGAAGATACTGCGGCATGGGCTTTTTATATTAAAACACCGGGTGAGACCTTTTCTGGTACAGATGGTGAAAAAGGTAAAACTAATAATCATATGGAAATTATGGCATTTCTTCAAGCTATGAAAAAATTAATTGATTTAGGATTACGAGAAGAACACGTCGTATTTATATTAGATTCGAAGTATGTCTTGAATGCAATTCAAAAAAATTGGTTAGTAGGTTGGCAACGTCGAAATTGGAAAAAAGCGGATGGTCAAACAGTACTTAATGTCGAACTTTGGCAACAAGTTGCTGAATTAATACCAGCTTTCACTAATGTTGATTTTGAATGGACAAAGGGTCATGCAGATAATGAAGGTAATAATAAAGTTGATGAATTATTAAATGAAACAATGGATAAAATGTAAGATAGGTGAAGTGGATTTCTACTAATGTAGAGAGCCACTTTTTTTATTTAAATGAATTCAAATTAAGATGAATAAAAAAGATTAGGCAGTAAATTAAAACGTTTACTGAAAGCGGTTGCTAAAATTCTAACGTGGTGTTATTATATTCATGAAGATAGATATAGGGGGATGATTGACAATGGAAGCTGAAGAATTAGAACCAGGGCAATCCGAAGCGCTACAGGAATTTATTTCCAATCTAGATATTTTGAACGCTTTGGCAGATGAAAAAAGACAACGATTAATTATTTTGCTAGGTTCTAAGTCACGGCAAGAGTTAACGGTTTCTGAGCTGGTTGACCGCATGGCGTTATCACAACCGGCAGTTTCACATCATTTGAAAGTTTTAAAAAATGTGGGACTTATTGATTATAAACAAACAGGATTAAAACGTTTTTACTTTTTAACACCTGAAAAAACATTAAACCGTTTGGAACATTTAATTAAAATGATTCGTGAAGGCGAAAAATCGAAGGAGGAATAGATTATGACTCAAAAAGCATATATGATTGGTACAGGTGTTGGTAACTTAGCAGCAGGTATCTATTTAATTCGTGATGGTGGCTGGCATGGTGACCAAATTACGATGTTTGGTTTAGAAAAACATGGTGCTAATGATGGCGCTGCAGTTAAAGATTATGTGACTGAATATGGTAACCAAGGTTTGAGTAATCAAAAAGGATTCCTAGCTAAAGGTGGTCGTATGTTGAATGAAGAAACATATGAAAACTTATGGGATGTTCTTCGAGAAGTGCCATCATTGGATAATCCTGGAAAGACAGTTACAGATGAAATTTTAGATTTTGATCATGCACATCCAACGCATGATATTGCACGCTTAATTGATAAAATGGATGGTATTAGAAATAAAGGCGGTAAGAATGATTATCGTCATATGCAATTTAATACACGAGATCGCGTTTTACTAACAAAATTAATGACGATGCCTGAATCAAAGGAATCAGAGATTAATGATATCAGTATTGAAAAATGGTTTGAAAATAGTCCACACATGTTTACAACTAATTTCTGGTATATGTGGCAAACAACTTTTGCCTTCAAAAAGGAAAGTTCAGCAATGGAATTACGTCGTTATATGAACCGAATGATTCTTGAATTCAGTCGTATTAACACATTGGAAGGTGTTACAAGAACACCATATAACCAATATGAAAGTATTATTTTACCAATGCGTAAATATCTTACAGACCGTGGTGTAACCTTTGTGGATAACCGTAAGATAACTGAATTTAAATTTAAAGATACAGCTTTACGTGACGATATTGTTGTCACTGGTCTTGAATATGAAGAAGTCGATAATGATAATAAAGTCGGCGAAATCATTATTAATGATGGCGATTTAGTATTTGATACGAATGGTTCAATTACAGATAGTTCATCAATGGGCGATATTGATACACCGATTGTGGAAAATATGGACTATGCACCTAGTGCTAAATTATGGAAACAAGCTACTGAACATTTCTATAACTTAGGTAAACCAGATAAATTCTTTAATGATCGTCAACAAAGTGAATGGATGAGTTTTACAGTCACAACTGATAATCATTTAGCAGTAAATGAAATTGCACGGATTACACAACAAGAACCTGGTAATGCATTGAATACCTGGGTTGATAGTAATAATTTATTATCAATCGTGGTTCATCATCAACCTCATTTCCATGCTCAAAAAGAAAATGAGACTGTATTCTGGGGTTACTGTTTATATCCTCGTCGCAAGGGTGATTTTGTTCAAAAACCATTTATCGAGATGACTGGTCGCGAAATGTTAGAAGAATTATTAGGCCATTTGGCTCAAACAGATACAGCTACGAATAATATTAGCCAACGTACAGATGAAATTATGGATAGTGTTGTTAATGTTATACCTGTTTATATGCCATATGCGAGTGCCTTATTTAACCGTCGCGCAATTGGTGATCGTCCTGACGTTGTACCTGAACATTCAAAGAATTTGGCCTTTATTAGTCAATTTGCAGAAATGCCATTTGATATGGTCTTTACAGAACAGTATTCGTTCCGTTGTGCACAAATTGCTGTGTATAAGTTCTTAGGAATTTCAGATACGCAATTAACACCATTACATCATTATGAAAAAATGCCAAAAGTTTTGGCAAAAGCAACGAAAACAATGTTTAGATAAGTTGAAATAACGATTTATAAGAATTTTTATAAATCGTTATTTTTTTGATGTATAATTAAGATTCATTCTAATTCGGAGAAGGTGTCTTAATGATCAAAATAAATACAGTAGCTGATCAGATACAATTATCAGGTATTCGTCGATTTGATGAATGGGTCTCCAAAATAGACGGTATCGATAAGTTAACGTTAGGTGAACCTAATTTCATCACACCTCAACATATTATGGACGCTACAAAAACAGCGCTTGATAACGGACAAACACATTATGAAGCCTCAGCTGGTAATCCAGAATTACGACAGGCAACTGCTGATTATTATAATGAAAAGTTTGAATTGGCTTATGACGCAAAGAATGTTTTAGTGACCGTTGGGGCAACTGAGGCAATTGCTACAGCATTAAAGACGGTAACAACACCAGGAGATTACATTTTAGTACCAGTTCCTTGTTATCCAGCTTACTTGCCATTAATGCAGTTACAAGGCGTTAAACCTATTTTTATGGATACACGTACGACGAACTTTAGGGTAACGGCAGAGCTTATTGAAAAGACATTGCAGGAAAATAAGAATAAAGCTATCGTTGGATTTATATTTAATTATCCAACTAACCCTACCGGTGTTTCTTATGGTAAAATTGAGTTATCTTCTATTAAAGATGTTTTGAAAAAACATGACATTTGGGTGATGAGCGATGAAATTTACTGCGAGTTAACCTATGAACAACCGCATATTTCCATGGCTAATTTGTATCCTGAAGGGACAATTTTAATAATGGGATTGTCTAAATCACATGCAATGACCGGTTGGCGGATTGGGTTTGTATTAGCTGAAGAACGATTAATTAATGCTATGAAAAAGGTCCACCAATATCACGTAACGACCGCGGCAACTTTATCACAAGTAGCTGCACTTGAAGCTGTTAAAAATGGGAAGCAAGATAGTGTACCAATGAGAGATGCTTATCATATTCGTCGTGATAGATTGGTAACAGCCTTAGAAAAATTAGGTTATAATTTAATTAAACCAGATGGCGCCTTTTATTTATTCGTTGAAATACCTAAAAAACTAAAATTAACGTCAGTTGAATTTTGTCAGCAACTTGCTCTGAAAGAAAAGGTAGCTGTTGTTCCAGGTAGTGCATTCACAGAATTTGGTGAGGGCTACTTTAGAATAAGTTTTGCTGCAAGTGATGAACAGTTAGCAAAACTCATCATCGCCTTGGAAAATAGTAAGCATTAAATTCAATTTATTAATCTAATTATGGTACGTTTGTATGAGTAAAAGGAGTGATTAAAATGGATGGAAATGTTGACTGGACAATTGCTGAGCTTAAAAAAATTGAAACAGAAGAAAACCAATTATTGATTGAAGCTACAATTGCGCTATTAAAAGATCAGTCAGTTGAAATTGAGAGCTTGCATGGCTCAATGGAAGGGCAGCTTTGGAGCCCAAGTAACTGGCGTAAGTAAAATCATCAATAATGGCAACAAAACAAGTGAGGAGTGACGATATGAATAATAGATTAGAAAAGTTGGACTTTGACATAACACCGGTAACTTTTAAACGCGTTTTAGTTGCCATAGATGAGGATGATTCTGAATCATCAATTTTAGCTTTTAATTATGCGGTAGCGTTAGCTAAGTTACAACAAATTCCTTTAGGGATTGTTTCAATATTAGAGACAGGTGATATGAATATTTTTGATTCTATGTCACCAGTTGTTATCAAAGAAAATAAAAAATTACTTGAAGAAAGTATCGAACGCTATGTAGATAAGGCGCATGATTTTGGCGTTAAAAATGTACAAGCAATTGTTTCTGCTGGTAGACCAGGTTCTGAAATTGTTGAGAAGGTTATTCCAGATTTTAAACCGGATATTCTAATTTGCGGTTCAAAAACGAATACGCCAAGTAATTCAAAGAAATTATTTATTGGCTCTCAAGCTAGTTATATGGCTCAAAATGCACAATGTTCCGTTAGTGTCATCAGATAATATTTTAAAAATATGAATGTTAAAAGAGCGAAAAACTCATTTTACAGTTTTTTGCTCTTTTTTAATAAAAAAATAACATAATTGTTCGTATATATGATAAGATTAACCATAGTAAATTAAAATATAGTGAGGATGGTTAAATTGAAATATTATAAAGCGTACCGAATTAGTCTTGGGTGGCAAATTTTAATTGGATTAATTTTAGGAATTATTATTGGTGCTATTGGGTATCAAAATAAACTCATTATTAACTCACTTCAACCGCTGGGAACCATCTTTATTAATATGATCAAAATGATTGTCTTACCGATTGTTGTTTCATGTCTAGTGGTCGGAATCGCCAATATGGGAGATATCCACAAATTAGGTAGAATCGGTGGAAAAACATTAATTTACTTTGAAATTATGACAACAATTGCGATTGCATTAGGATTAATTGTTGGTAACTTAACTAAACCCGGACAATTTATAGATATTACAGCTTTAAATAAAGTCGATATTAGTCAATATGTTACAACTGAAAACTCAACCTCTACTGGGTTGAGTACGATTTTAATGCATATTGTGCCAACTAATATTTTTGAGGCACTTGTTAAAGGTGATATGCTGCCTATTATCTTCTTTTCCGTTTTATTTGGACTCGGGACAGCAACGCTAGGTGAGAAGGGAAAACCGATTATTGATTTCTTCTCAGCTGTATCTGAAGTTATGTTCAAAGTGACAAACTGGGTAATGAAATTGGCACCTATCGGTGTTTTTGCATTAATTGGTGTCACAATAGCACAATTAGGCGTTTCTGCTTTAAAACCATTAGGGTTCTTTATTATTGTGACCTATATAACGATGATATTTTTTGTTATTGTAGTAATGGGTCTTGTTGCTAAATTATTTAAAATTAATTTAATCGTCTTGTTAAAGGTAATCAAGGATGAAATGATTCTTGCTTTTTCAACGGCTAGTTCTGAAGCAGCACTGCCTAAAATTATGGAAAAAATGGAAAATTTTGGTGTTAAAAAGGGAATTGTTTCTTTTGTTGTTCCAACAGGATATACATTTAATCTAGATGGATCAGCAATTTATCAGTCAATAGCTGCTCTGTTTTTGGCACAGGCATACCATATTAATTTATCAATTGGACAACAAGTTACATTATTGATTGTGTTAATGATTACGTCTAAAGGGATGGCTGGAGTACCTGGTGCATCATTTGTCGTCCTATTAGCGACAATCTCAACTATTGGTGTTCCTGCTTCGGGGTTGGCTTTTATCGCTGGAGTTGATAGAATCATAGATATGGGTCGTACAACCGTCAATGTTGTTGGTAATTCATTAGCAGCTGTTATTATCGCACAATCAGAAAATGAATTTGATCGTGAAAAGAATCAAAAGTATTTAGAAAAATTGAACATTAAGTAACCTTAAAAAGGGGGCTTTCGGAAAAAAATGACGAAAGAAATTAAATTAAAATGGTTGTTAATAGGTTCAGTGATTAGTAGCGCAGGTTCAAGTTTCGTCTGGCCGTTAACAACAATTTACATGCATAACTATTTAGGTAAAAGTTTAACATTTTCTGGAATTGTACTATTAATAAACTCAGTTGCGACTATTATTGGTAATTATGCTGGTGGTTATTTATTTGATAAATGGCGGCCTTATTATGCGACATTGGTAGGAATCGTAATTGCATGGTTGGCCGTATTAGGCTTAGTTTTCATGCATGGCTGGCCAGCATACCCAATTTTGCTAGTTATTTTGGGTCTTGGTAACGGGATTGTGGCAACAATTTTAAATTCATTTGCGGCCACAATTAGAAGAAAAGATAGTCGATATGTTTTTAATCTCTTTTATTTAGCTTTAAATTTAGGGATTGTTATTGGGACATTATTAGTTGGATACGTGATTGAAGTTAGTGTCACAATGGTCTTTGTATCAGCATTAATTTTATATTCAATATTTTTGATTACTGCTATTTTAGCGTATAGAGTTGATCCAATACGAAAAAAAGTGAAACCAACAAAATCAGAACAATCAGCTGGTGTTAATCCCAAAGTTTGGATTATCGGCGCAATGTGG
The DNA here is from genome assembly GCF_056781955.1 of Dellaglioa sp. CoH-57-MRSF-20. The sequence goes on along the minus strand of NZ_JBXAXV010000003.1, from coordinate 9,988 downwards.
TTAACATTCCTGGTTATTTGGTTGAGTTACGAGCAATGGCAAAGTAATTTATCAATTTATATGGATAAGTTAGATATTCCATTGAGTCAATATAGTTTATTATGGACGATTAATGCAGGACTCATTGTTTTTGGACAACCACTAGTGACGCTTGTAACGAGAACAATTGCTAAGTCATTATTTAGACAAATTATTATGGGTGTTGGCTTATTTGCGTTATCATTTACAACACTTATTTTTGCGAAAGACTTTTCTCATTTTGTCTTTTCAATGGTCTTGTTGACGTTAGGTGAAATGGTCGCATTCCCAGCCATTCCGGCATGGATTAATGAACTGGCCGAGCCAGGTCAAGAAGGTAAGGCACAAGGAACGATTAATATTGCCGCATCTATTGGTAAAGCGTTAGGACCATTAGTTGGTGGAATCGTAATTGAACGATTGTCATACAACGGTTTGTTCGTTGGTTCGACATTATTAATCTTACTTGCCTTGGCAGTTGTTGTTATTGCAACTAAGAAAGCGAATATAAAATCGTAAAAAAATACCACAACTTTTATAAGGTTGTGGTATTTTTTATTCTAAATCATTAAAATAGGCTAATAAATCAGTCGTAGATAGGTTGGCACGTTTTTCACCTGATAAATCAGATTGAATCTGACCATCATTTAAGACAATTGTTCGATTACCATATGATAATGCGTCCTCTAAGTGATGCGTAATCATTAGACAAGATAATTGTTCTTGTTCAACAATTTCGGCGGTTAATTTTAATAATTCTTGGCTTGTTTTGGGGTCGAGGGCGGCCGTATGTTCATCTAGTAGCAGTAAGTCAGGTTGAATCAAAGTTGCCATTAAAAAACTTAATGTTTGACGTTGACCACCAGACAAGTTTCCAGCAGGTGTATTTAAATGTTCTGATAAACCATTTGGCATCTTTGCGGTTAATTCACGAAATTGCGTCATTTTTTGTTTTAAATGACGAGGTTTAAACCGACGGCGACTGCCTCGATTTAAGGCTAATAATAGATTTTCAGCGACTGTCATTCTAGGTGCTGTGCCCATTTTAGGATCTTGAAAAACACGACTAATATAATTTGTCCGTTTAATATCATTTTCATTCGTAATATTTTTATTGCGTAACATAATTTTGCCACTCGTTGGTTTAATATTACCAGCAATTGTATTGAAAAGGGTCGATTTACCAGCGCCATTAGTACCAATTACAGTTATAAAATCGCCTTTATTGATGGTGAGGTTTAAATTTTTTAAGATTTGTTGCTCCTCAGAAGTACCGGTATTAACGGTAGTGACGATATTGGAAAGTGAAAAAATGGGTTCAGTCATTTTGAATGGCCTCCTTCAAACAAAGTATTTAGTCTTAGCGCTTTTCGGAGAGTTGGTAACATTAAACAGAATGCTAAAATAATAGCAGAAATTAATTTTAAATCGTTTGCGTTAAAGCCTAATGTTAATACAATTAAAATAACAAATCGGTAGAAAATACTACCAATGACAACGGCAACCAAACGTGCTGTTAATGATAAGTTACCAAAAACAACTTCACCGATAATAATTGCAGCAAGCCCAATGACAATCGTTCCGATACCCATACTGATATCAGCATAGCCATTATTTTGCGCGATTAGCCCACCGGCAAGTCCGATGAAGCCATTTGAAACCATTAGTCCTAAAATCTTCATACGATCGGTTTGGATACCAAGTGAGCGGGCCATTTTTTCATTATCACCGGTTGCGATGAACGCTTGGCCTAATTCGGTATTTAAAAAGAAAGCGAGTAAGCCAATACTAATGATAACCAGAATGAGCCCTAATACAACGGAATCAAAAGATGCAGGAAGATTAGTTAGAAAGTGAGCAGAAAAAATTGTATTTTGTCCAAGTAAACTGATATTTGCTTTTGTTAAAATTCGTAGGTTAATTGAATATAAACTTGTCATGACAAGGATTCCAGCTAATAAAATCGGAATTTTACCTTTTGTATAAAGTAACCCGGTGGCTAGACCAGCTAGTGTCCCTGCTAGAAATGCAAAGAATGTGGCCAGAAGCGGGTTAACTCCGTGGATTAGACAAATCACAGTTACGCTGGCGCCCATTGGAAAAGTACCTTCGACAGTCATATCAGGAAAGTCTAAAATTCTAAATGAAAGATAAAGACCAAGACCTAAAACCCCCCATAGGAGTCCTTGTCCGATAGCAGATACAATAATTGTCATTTGATTAACTCTCCTTTATTTTTGGCTTGATCAATTAATGCTTGTGGAATTGTAATATTTAAGGCCTTTGCTGTTTTCAAATTAATAACAAGATCACCTTTTTTTACAAAATTAATTGGTGTTGTTGCAGGGACACTTTTTCCAGAAAGAACGGCAGCAGCCATTTTACCAGTGGCTACACCTAAATCATATTGGTTAATACTAATAGTTGCCAAGCCGCCATTTTTGACCATTGTATCTACTGCAGGGAAAATTGGAATTTTAGCTTGTGTCGCATTTTTAACGAGAGTCTGCATACTTGATGCTACTGTGTTATCCGTGGGGACATAAACGGCATCAACAGATGCTACGAGCGATTGTGACACTTGGTCAACATCATTTGTAGAGGTAATTGTTGCCGATTTAACTTCTAAGCCTGATTTGATTGCTGCAGATTTAAATTGTTGATACTGTTTTGTAGCTGAATCGTCACTTGATGTGTAAAGGACACCCACGGTTTTCATATTAGGTATTAGTTCCTTCATTAAAGCTAACTGTGCTTTAATAGGTGCTTGATCAGAAACACCGGTGATATTATTACCTGGTTTCTGATTGTTGCTAACTAAACCAGAACCTTTTGGATCAGTAACGGCACCTAAAATAATTGGTGTTTTTTTAGTTACATTAGCTAAAGATTGTGCAGAGGGTGTTGCGATACCAATCATGAGATTAACATTTTCATTATTAAACTTGTCACTCATTGATTTTAAATTACTTTGATCAGCTTCAGCATTTTGGAAATCAATATTCACAGACTTACCAGGTACGTAACCTTCTTTTTCTAATCCAGCAATAATTCCTTTATGAATCGCATCCAGTGCAGGATGTGTTGTTAATTGAAGAATACCAATTGTTGGTACTCCTTTAGCGTTTGAAAATGTTGTTGGTTGAAGTGTTGAGAAAAAAGCAATCACTAAGAATAAAAATAACGCAATAATGGTTCCAATTAATCGTTTCATTTTATAAGTACCCCTTTAATTTTTAATAAAAAAAGACAGTCCTCAGATTCGAGGGCCGTCTTGAAAGACAAAACCCCCGCATGAATATACTGATATCCATACAGGGGTTTTGATTTATAGAAACCAAACCGATATACAGATACAATCTGAATAGACAGATTATATCTGTAAAAAACAGACTACAATCTGAATAACCGGCTTTGCCAACGATTATTAAGTTTTACTTGTGAATAAGTCATAGGCTTGATTTCCTCTCTGAGTTAGTTGATAAATGTAGTATAGATAAATCTGATATTATTGTCAAATATTATTTAAAAGATTTTAAAAGTTATAAAGAGTATAATTTAGAAAACAACAAAATTGATTCGACATTCATAGTGCGGTATGATATTTTTATTGGGAATAGCGCACTATGAATTCATAATATGAGGTGAAAAACTATGAAAAAATCGTTAAAGATTGGTATTAGTATCGGAAGTATTTTAGTTTTGGGAATTCTTGGTGGAGCAAGTTTCAATCAAAGTATGCATTTTAATAAAGGCATCACAATTAATGATACAGATGTCAGTGGATTAAGTGTTGATAAAGTTATTAGTAAGTTAAAAAATGAAACGTCAAAAAATGTTATTTATGTAGGTAAAACAAAAATAGTCGATGCAAAAGATACAACAACTGGTTTTACTGATGAAGATAAGCCAGCGATTAAAGCATTGTTGAAGAAGCAACGTACCATTCTTCCTTCAAATGTTAAGAAAAATTATGCGATTGTTCCACAAAAGTTGAATACAACAGTTAAGGATCAATTAAAAGCACAATTAAAAACCCAACTAACAAAGTTAAATAAAACAAGAACAGTGGCTGTTGATGCAAGTCCCATTTTAAAAAATGGAAAAGTATCAGTAACACCTGGGAAAAAAGGGAATCAATATAATGTTAAGCAAATTTTAGCTGCCTATGATAAGGCTGGCTATAGTAGCATTACGAAGTTGAAGGATACTGAACTCCAACCTTTATCTGCTGACAGTAAAACAGTTAAAGCTGATACTGAAAAATTGGATACACTAGCTGCTAGACAGACTGTTTATACCGTTCAATCAACGAAGTATACGTTGAAGGGTGCAGATATTCTTAAGCAAGCAACTGTTGAAGATGGTAAATATGTTGTTGATACGAGTGGTATTTCTGCAAAAGTAGATGAAATTAATAAGAAACAAGCAACATTGAATAAAAAGTATAATTTTAAAACGGCTACAGGAAGTACTGTTCCAGTTAGTGGACAATCATATGGTTGGGCCCTTGGAATGAATGACTCAGTGACACATGTTTTGACAGCGTTAGAAGATGGTACTGCAGCTATTGACGCAACCAATGATAAATATGGTGTTGGCTATAATACTTATGGAACTGGTTACACAACGACTGCAAATGATGGACTTGGAGATACGTATGCTGAAGTGTCAATTGCGCAGCAGAAAGTTTGGATCCATAAAAATGGCAAGGTTGTTTTAACAACTGATGTTGCAACTGGTAAACATAGTACTGGTGAAGATACAACTAAGGGTGTTTGGTATATTATGTACAAACAAACGCCATCAATACTTAAAGGTAGTGAAGTTGGTAAAGCTAATTATTCTGTCAAAGTTAGTTACTGGGCTCAATTCACAAATAGTGGAATTGGTTTCCATGACGCTAGTTGGAGAACAAATTGGTCTAAAACAGCTTATCTTAAAGATGGTTCTGGTGGTTGTGTTAATACAAAACCAGCCGCAATGGCAACTTTATTTGCGAACGTTTCACAAAACGAACCTGTTGTTGTTTATTAATTTAAGGCTTAATCAGTTCTTAAACTGGTTAAGCTTTTTTTAATGATTTATTATTAATAACTTCATAGATAAGTCATAAAGCCAAGGTAGTATGAACCTATACCAGAAAGGAAGTTTAACAAAATGAAAATAGATAAAAACAAAGATAATAAATTAATAAGTGATAATATCGTTTCTGCACAAGTCATTGCGTTGAACAATCATATTATTACTGTAAAAACTGAAAATTCAGAAATTATAAAAATTAAACAACCAAATAGTACAAAAAATGACAAGATATTTCTAGAGACAATGAAAGATATTTTACGGTCGGGATTGTGGATTCCTGTGAATCGAGTCATGCAAATTATAATGCGTTATGACTGGTTTGATACGCCATTTGAAGAATATAGTTATGTATAGAAATCATGTATAATAACGTTAGAGGTGGCAGGGATGACGATTAAATTAATTGCAGTAGATTTAGATGGTACATTTTTAAGGGATGATAAATCATACGATAAAGAAAGATTTTCGCATCAATTTGAAAGGATGCAACAACAGGGAATACATTTTGTGGTAGCAAGTGGGAATCCAACCTTAGCCATTGAACAATATTTTAAAGAAATTAAAGATAAAATTGGTTACGTTGCTGAAAATGGAGCAGTCATTCAAGATGCAAAAGAGTTATTGAAAGAATACATTTTTGAAAATAGTCTCTATCAAGAAACGATTCAGTATTTGAAGGAAACATTCACTGAAATAGGACTATTAGCGGTTAATAATCAAGGAGGTTTCTATGATAAACGGGAATCTGATACATTTATTCAAGATGTAAATGATTATTATCCGAAAGTAACCGGAGTCGATAATTTGGTATCACTTAATCAAGGAATTTCTATGCTGACGGGTCATTTTCCCGTGTCGTTATATGAAAGAATATCATTACAATTAAATACTGAAATGAATAATAAACTTCAAGCAAAAGCGTCTGGATTTGGTTATATTGATATTAATTTAGTGAACGCGACAAAGAAAAACGGCATAAATTTACTACAAAATCGTTGGCAAATCTTGGATGAAGAAGTTGCGACATTTGGGGATAATGATAATGATCAAGAAATGTTGGCGTTCACGCCGAATAGTTTTTCTATGGCTAGCGGATCAAAGTTAGCTAAAAAAACAGCAAAACACATCATTGGGTTGAATCAAAATGATAGTGTTTTGGATAGCATTGATGATATTTTAAATCATAAATTGTAAAGAAACGTTCTTTTCCAAGGGGCGTTTCTTTTTAGTTCTTTGTATCCGTTTACTTATGCAGTATAATAGAGTTATTAAAGCATAATCGGAGGAATGTAATTTTGACAGTCAAGATAATTGCAGTGGATTTAGATGGTACATTTTTAAGAGATAATAAAACGTTTGATGAAGTTAGATTTAGTCACCAATTAGTTGAACTAAAAAATAAAGGGATTCATTTCGTGGTAGCAAGTGGAAATCAAGTTATGAAAATTAAAGATATTTTTAAACGTATCTCTGGTGAAATAGGTTACGTTTCAGATAACGGTGCGGTTATTTATGATGGCAACACCCATATCAGATCATTTAATATTGATCCAGCCGTATTTGAAAAAACAGTTTTATATATCCAAAAGGTATCGCCAAATTATGGAATCTTAGCATCAACAGATGAGAGTGGGTATATTGATGCAAGTGAGTCTGATAACTTTGTAGAAATGGCTAATACGTACTATCCAGACATTATTAAGGTCCCTAATTTAAGTAAGGTTGAAAAAACTATTTCTAAAGTTACGATTAATGGCCCCATTGACGAATATAAAACATTTGCGGTTAAATTAAAAGAAAATGTTGATGAATCATTAGTTGCAAAAGTTTCTGGTTTTGGATTTATTGATATCAATGTTAAAGAGGCAACAAAACAAAATGGGTTAAATGCTTTGCAAGAATTATGGGATGTAAAAGATGATGAAGTAGTAACCGTTGGAGATAATGATAATGATGCTGAGATGTTGGCATACACACCATTAAGTTTTGCAATGGAAAAGTCTTCAAATATGGCAGCTAAAATGGCAAATCATCGTATCGGTTCAAATCAAGATGATAGCGTCTTAGATTTAATTGATGACGTTTTAGCAGGTAAATATTAAAATATAATTTAGATAATGACGTAAAAATAAGTGATGATTATCACTTATTTTTTTACAAAAAAAACCACTTTCTTGTGAAAGTGGCAGATAATTAAATTTATTTAGAAACAACGCTAAAACGTTCTTGATGATGTGAATTAGATTCAATTTCATCAACCAATGCGATAGAGAAGTCGGCATAGCTAATTTCACTATTACCTTGTGAATTCATTGTTAAAACGTCACCGGCAATTTGATAGTGGCCTGTTTTTTCGCCACTAGGATTGAAAAATGCAGCTGGTGAAATATAGACCCAATCTACATTTGAAACGGTACGGAGTGTGACTAAAGCATCACGCATATTTTTGGCTGTTGCTTTAGCACCTTCAGGGAAGTCAGGTGTATCACCAAGTAACAGTGTTTTTTCAGAATCAACGAAAAGACTACTTGCGCCACCAACAATAACGAGCTTAACCTTAGTATCAGCTAAGATATCCGTTAAATGTTTTAATGATGTTTGATGAAGATTTTCTTGACCAAATGGAGCGTTAAAAGCATCTACAATAACATCAAATAATTCTAAATCAGCAGTTGTTAACTTGAAAAGATCTTTTTCTATAAAAGGAACATCTTCTGTTAATTTGCTTTTATTTCTAATAATAGCAGTAACATCTAAATGACGAGAAACTGCCTCTTTTAATGTAGATTGTCCTTGTTTACCAGTTGCACCAATAATTCCAATTTTCATTTTATAACTCCCTTTCTAAGTAACTGTCTTCACAATAGTTGAATGACATTTTTTTGTCAAAGAATAAGTCGTCAGGTTACATCTTTATTTTAACTGATAAATATGGTATGTTTATAGTTGTTATGGGGATGTTCAGGATTCGACAGGTATAGGTTGAGCTTGGATTGCGTTTCGAAGTTTGCGTCTTCGTTAAAACGCTCAGTTAAATTATAACTGCAAAAAATAATAGTAATACTTACGCTTTAGCTGCTTAATAGCGCTCTAACGTAGATCCTCCTAGTATCGTCCATGTGCTAGATCTGGGTCCTAAATTAAGTGGACTTACGTTAACTTCTTCCACCTGGAGAAGTTAAAAGAGACTAATCAGGTTAGTCAGACGTGTTAGCCCTGTTATACGGCGCTACGGTTGGCGAATTTTAAATAGTATAACTATGAACGTAGATGTTTGAGTGGCAATATGCTTGGACGCGGGTTCGACTCCCGCCATCTCCATTTTACAGTTTGAATAAGGTTGAAAAGCCTTATAAAATATCACTTTTGCATTTTAAAAGTTTGAATAAGATTGAATGAGTTTGAATGCAAATTAAGGTGTTTTTAAGGTGATTTTTGACAATCCTATTCAACATAACAGATGAAAAGATGACTTGATTCGACGAGTTATCTTTTTTATTTTGCCATAAAATTAGAGGTCTATTATGAAAAAATAAATTAATTTGTTAGAAATTACGGACACAAAAAATGACCATTTACAAAGGATTATTTTTGTAAGTAGTCGTTTTTTACGAACTTTATATTAAAATAAAGGTATAAACCAAGAAAGAATATAGTTAGTAACCATATCTAATATTGGAGATAGAGGTTAACTCTTTTAATTTTTTAGATTGATTGTCAGATAAAGGTTGTTCATCATTCCTGATGGCTTTAGAAAGATCTAAGTTCATGCGACTTAAAATGAATGGAACAGAAGAACGTTTTTGTTTTAGTTCTTCGAGATAAGCTTGTAACGTAATTTTAAGTGTATTATTACCATTATTTGTACTTAAATCAGTTAATAAATCGGTAATAATTTGTTCGGCCTGTTTTCCACGATCATCTCCGCCGGAAAACCATTTTAATTTATTCATAGACTAGAACTCCTTAATTTATTTGTATTAACTAATAATATATTAAAATATATAAATTAAAGAGAAATAGTTAACATAATAAATGATAAATATGGTCCCAGTTGATCATTAAAATATAAATTAACCTACCAGTTTATGCCTGCCATATTTGTTGGAAGTATATTTTATCTTTAAAAAGTGGAATTATTTTTAGTTGATTTAATGACTAATCTTTGTAATACTAAATTTATAAAAATTTAGGGGGTTCGTATGTCAAAAGGTAGAGTTGAAGCGTTCACAGATGCTGTAGTTGCTATTATTATGACAATCATGGTTTTAGAGTTAAAAGCACCAGAGGGAGACACATTTTCAGATTTAATACCGCTTCAAAGTACTTTTTTAGCTTACGTATTAAGTTTCTTTTTAATTGGTGTCACCTGGAATAATCATCATCACATGTTTCAATTGGCGGATAAAATCAATGGGCGGGTGTTGATTGTTAATACTGGATTTATGTTTGTAATGTCATTCATGCCATTTGCAACAAGCTGGGTTGGTGAACATTATAATAAATTTGCGCCTGCCTTTTTATATGGCCTTGTCTTTCTATTATTTAATATTATGTATGTAGTATTAACTAATGAATTACTTCGAGCAAATGGGCCTGAATCAAATTTAGCAAAAGCAATTAAAAATGACAATAAAACATGGGTGTCGTTATCTTTTTCACTTATTGGATTGATGTCAGTATTTATTAAACCAGAGTTGGTGTTAATTTTTTGTCTGATTGTACCATCAATTTGGTTTATACCTAATCGATTAATTGAAAATTTCTATAAAGACAAATGAAAAAAAGTTCCAACAAGAAATTTCTTGTGTAATAATCCCTTTATGGTTGTCAGATGAAATAATATAATTTCATCCGATAATCATGGAGGGATTTTTGTATGTCC